>NZ_JAUPTE010000044.1:0-50454 GCF_036701705.1 Microcoleus sp. w1-18aA5
TGACTAATGACTAATGACTAATGACTAATGACTAATGACTAATGACTAATGACTAATGACTAATGACTAATGACTAATGACTAATGACTAATGACTTAAATATCGAGTTGTTGCTGAGCGAGGTGATAGTAAAGTCCGCGTTCAGCCATCAATTCGTCGTGGTTGCCTTGTTCGGCTAAAATGCCTTTGTCTAGAACCAAAATGCGATCGGCATGACGCACCGTAGACAAACGATGAGCGATAATAAACGCAGTGCGATCGCGACTAATGCGGGCGAGATTTTGCTGAAACCTGCGCTCAGATTCGGTATCCAGCGAAGAAGTTGCTTCGTCCAAAACCAAAATTCGGGGATCGCCCAAAAGAGCGCGGGCGATCGCAATTCGTTGTCGCTGGCCCCCAGACAAACTCGTTCCCCTTTCCCCCACAGGAGTTTGATAACCCAGCGGCATATCTTGAATAAAAGCGTGAGCTTCTGCTAGCTTCGCCACTTCTATCGCCTGTTCCAAGCTTGCAGAATCCGCATCATTTCCGTTTTTATACAGCGTAATATTTTCCAAAATCGTTCCCGAAAACAAGAAACAATCTTGAGGAACAACACCCAACTGAACTCGCAGCGACTGCAAAGAAATGTGCCGAATATCGTGGCCGTCAATTGTCAGCCGCCCCTTTTCTGGATAATAGAAACCTTGCAGCAACTTTACCAAAGTGCTCTTACCGGAACCGCTGCGGCCAACAATTGCCACAGTTTCTCCAGCTTGCACCTCAAAGGAAAGATTTTGCAGCGTATTGCGTTCCTCATCCTGAGCATAACGGAAAGAAACATTGTCAAACTTGACGTTTCCCTGAATGCGAGGCAGCACCAGCATTGGCTTGTAAGGGCTTTCTTCAGGTTGGGCAGAGAATACATCATCCAAACGCTCGATCGAAACGAGCACTTCTTGAAACTCATCCCAAAGTCCTACTACAGACAGCACAGGAGAAATCACGCTCCCAATCATCATATTAAAAGCAACAAATTGACCGATCGTCAACTCATCTTGAATCACCAGCATTGCCCCGTACCAAAGCAAAGCCGTGCTCCCCAAAGTATTAATCCCACCCCCGATCACCTGCAAAGAATTAGCCAACTTCTGCCCGCGAAATTTAGCATTAATCATGCAGGTTAATTGATCTTCCCAGCGCCAGCGCATTTCTCGCTCAGCAGCAGTTGCCTTAACCGTCGCTACCCCAGTAATCATTTCCACCAAAGATGAATTTTGCTTGGCACTTTCGGTAAAAATCTCCCGCGACACTTTTCGCAGAAATGGAGTTGCCACTAAAGTCAAAATCACGATCGGTGGAATCAAAGCCAGCACCAACAAAGCCAGACGCCAGTTATAGTAAACCATCAGTCCGATGTAAACTACAGCCATCAAAGCATCCAACCAAGCCGTAATAGCTTGGCGAGTCAAAAATGCCTGAATTTTTTGATTTTCCTGAACCCGCGTCAAGATATCGCCCACCTGACGAGATTCAAAAAACTTGATTGGCAAACTGAGAGTATGACTGATAAAGCCACTAATTAAAGTCAGGTCAATGCGGTTCGACAAATAATCCAGCAAATACTGTCTCGTTGCACCCAACAGCGTTCGCCAAACACTAAATAACAGCAGTCCGAGCGCAAAAACGTGCAGAGTTACTATGCTTTTGCTGACAACCACTTGGTCGAGAATTACCTGGGTAAATAGGGGAGTAACTAAACCAAATACTTGGAGCAACAAAGAGAGGAGCAGAATTTGGGCGATCGCAGCGCGGTATGGCCAGACTATGCCAACAAAATCTTTAATTTTAATGCCTTGATGTTCGGCAGCGTGATTGCGGTAGAGTTCCGCTGTCGGGTCTAAAATTAGGGCGTACCCAGTCCAATTTTCGGTAAAACTTTTAATGCTCATCCACCGCTTGCCCGCAGCCGGATCAGCCACTAAAACCTGTTGATTTTTAAAGCGGTAAACTGCCACGTAGTGATTGCCTTGCCAGTGAGCAATCCAGGGATTTTGATTTCGCAGGGGAGTTAAAGAAGCTCGCACGGGACGGGTTTGAAATCCCATCCTTTCCGCTGCTTTTGCCAGACTCTTGAGCGACGCGCCGCTGCGGCCGATTTCTGCCAATTCGCGCAAGTAATTTAGGCTGAATTTTTTACCCCAATATTCGCTAATCATCGCTAAGCAAGTAGCTCCACAGTCTGCTGCACTCTGTTGTTGAATGAATGGGTGTCTGCTGCTCAACCAGCGCCGCTGCTTTGGTTTGGGAAAGCTGATGATTCCGGCTGCGGGTTTTTGCTGAGCAACTGCGGTTAATTTTGATGGCTCGGTTTGTGAGGTAGATCTGGCATCCTGGGGCGACGTTACTAAGCTTAAAATGGGAGGTTTGCGGATGATTTTAGGGCGGGAATTGCTTTCGGAACTAATTCGCGCTTTGGCGATTTCCCACTGTTCGCTGCTAAGCTGGTAAATTAGCAGATCTGTTACCGCTATCCAGTCGCTCTTTATGTCTGAATATTCCCAGTTCCTGCCGATAATTGGCGCTGCTTGACCTTGAATTTGACCGCTGCGGAGCCAAAAATTATTGTTGGAGTTTTGGCAATGTTCAGCGAGGGAAACTCCTGCGGGAACTCGACTTTCTTCTATGTAAGGAAGTAAGTGCGGCCACAGAAGCTGTTGTTGGTGGGGAGGGCGCGATCGCAAATCAGTTTGTGTCTTGAAAAATATTAACCGGTGTCGCTCTTGAAATTCTTGCTGCAAGTGCTGTTGCAGTTGCGGGAATTCTTCTAAAATAAGCTGCATTGTGGTGGCCGCAATTCGACCGATTTGGCAAGTGCCAGCCGCAATTGCCCTGTAAGGCAGTCCGCTTTCAATAAATCGGTTATCTGTCCCAAATATTGCTCCGACTTCCAGTACCACCGCCGAAATTTCCTGCTGTTGAGACGCTTCTACCGCTAGCAGTCTGACTCTTCCCTCGCAAACTAAATAAAAATTGCGATCGCTCTGTTCTTTTTCAAGAAAATTGTTGCTATCTGATGTTTGATATTGAGTGATTTCATCTCCGAGCTGAAACTCGCAAATTTCACACGCTGTATTTAATTTCGCCACTAATGTCGGTTCTGCACCGACTTCCTCGAAAATTTTCTGAATAGCCGGGAAATTTTCCAAGGCTTCTGGGGTTTTAAAAATGTGATTTTTAACCCCTAATTTTTTTTTCATAACTCACCCTGTCAAAAATTTGAAACAAATTTTTTGAATGACAACTAACCCGGTTATGAGCAATTTTTATTGGTTTAGTTGCAATTTAGTTGGCTTAAAAACTGTTGGTCGATATGTCCGACTAACACCCCTTAGTTACGGCATCCCTTCAACGCCTTTAGGATATATAAAATTGCGTTTTTTCAGGATTGTGTGGTGATTACGTAAGTGTGGTTTTGGCTGGCTCTCAGTTTAACTTACAGAACCGTGATTTGGGCTACCTTTAAGGGCAATCTTTACCAAATCTTTATAAACTTACCGTAATTATACGGATATTTGTGAAGATTGTGTGAAGCTGGGGCAGGCAAATGTTGAGCCTGGCATACGTATATATACACAGAAATTGACATTCAGGATTCAAAAACCATCAATTTTTGATGCTTGTTTGTGAAGTCCAGATTCCGAACATTGTAAAGAAATATTGATTGCTGTTAGTTTGTAGCAGCCATTTAAGCAATTAATTCACCATCTAATCTGGGTATGTAACGAATTAAAGTAAAGTGGAAAATTCTGCTGTTGATAACGGCTTTCCATTTGGGGGTGACTTCTGTGATGGGCCAAACCCATCACTATCGATACCCATCACTATCCGTCTAAACCCTGATTAAAAGTATCGGTTTCTCTGCGTAACGAATTTTGTGCGATCGCACTCAGTGTATTTGTTCTCCAAAAGCATGGAATAGCGTAAAATCCAACAACCAACTACTGGAAATATCAGCGTCTAATCCGCCAACATCTTCTGTGCCGCTGTCCCTGGAACAAGTTCTCAAACATTTTTTTTGCTATGACTCTTTGATCCCGGGGGAGCAGGAAATTGTCGAAGCTGCTTTACAAAAACGGGATATGATGATTATCATGCCGACGGGCAGTGGCAAGTCTTTGTATTTTCAATAGTAGAGACTATTTATGGGAGGAAGGCTACTCTTTGGCACATCTTAGCCGTATCATCTGTTATTTAGTTCACCCTACTTCATGCCGTTTCACCTAAGTTCTGCTCAATCAACGCCAGTGCTAGTAATTGAGCAGCCTGCACGTTACTCATTGCGACTTCCCAAATGCCTTTTGCACAATAGCTGTAAAAGTTACGAACAGGCAGAAACAATGAAAGCTACTGGTAAGGTGTATACAATTGATTTGGCTGGGAATCAGTATCAAAGCCCTCGCTACTTGCAAAGTCGAGCGAGGATTAACTCCCTCATCGACCATTATATGTCATTGGAAGTTTTGAGCGATCGACTTTCCGCTCTCCCCCAGCAATTTTCCACCCCGCATCCCCGCCCTTGGGAACCCATAGATTGGCAAGGAATCAATCGCGACCAAATTATTGGTGTCAAGCCAGAAATATTTTTACAAATTTTGGCAAGTGCGGCAGAAATTGAAGCTCCCATCCGCAGTTACGGTAGAGAAAGTTGGTGCTACTTACAACATATTTACCCGCAAATGGCGCGGTTTATGGGAGGAATTTTTGATGCCAATGGCAACATTCTAGAGATAGGTGTCTGGGAAAAAGAAGAACGCCAACATTGCCCGACATTTAGGAAAATTTACCAGCAACTTACAGGTGAAAAACTGCAAGTTAAACCGAACTCTGTGAAGGGCTGTCAATCCACAGGCGACGCTTGGCAAGATACCTATAAACACGTGATTAGTCGCCTGAGTACCGAGTGGGGAGCTACTTCTGTCTATTTATGGTTGATGGTACACTCAACAGGAGCGTTGCAACAGGCAATTTCCCAGCCTTTACAGGATGAGATCAATCATTTGGCTAAGTTTTGGGGTTTCAGCCGCTGGGCATTCTCCCAGAGTTATTTCAATCAACTGAAAGGCTCTACCAAAAACCTGATTGCTTTGCTGAAACATCATCAGATTGAACGCACGCACGGCAATGATGTGTTTAATACTTCACTCAGTCTGAAACAGCTTTCTTTGGTGTTGGAATTGACTTTTACATTCACGCGAGTGATGGTGCGTTTGCGGCGCTGGAACCGCGAGCTCAGTCGCAGTTATCTCAGACATTTGTTTGGCACTGCGCCGATGGTTGATGCACCGCGCAAGGTGGCTTAAATCTGAGATCTTGCACGAGTTTCATGAACAGGCAAGATGCCTGTTCCACTCATAGTTCAATTTTATTGTGGGGGTAAGGTGTGCCCTAAGCACCCAGCTATGTTAAAGTGCTGACATATCTACTCGTTTTAATCTTGAAGAATACAGCCAATGAATCAAAGTTTAATGAATCTGTAACGATCCCACTTCAGAGACAATTGAAATTAAAAGGTACTATAAATCATGCAAATTACGATCGACCTTCCCGACAATCTCCCCCTGACTGAAGCCGATGTGCGACTCGAACTCGCGATCGTACTTTATCAGCAGCACAGCCTCAGTCTCGATCGAGCTGCTCAACTTGCTGTAATATCTGTGGACGACTTCTACCAACTATTAATCAGTCGCCATATCGTCACCCAGCCAGCAGATACCGATGACGAGCCTGCCGAACTCGTCCTAGCCAGCCTCCGTAACTCCCTCCAGCAAATTAAAGAAGGCAAATTGCATCCTATTTCCGAACTGTGGGATGGAACGATCTATCGCGCTTAAAAAAGCGATCTAATTCATAATTATAAGTACCTAGTTAAGTGTCATCATCTGATCTCTCTAATTTTCGTAACTTTAAAGTTTTATCATTGAGTTGGTGGTTACCACTGACAGATAGACTCTCGCGAAAGAGGGCAAGTTTTGGGAGCGATCGGATTTCCGCTGAGGAAGAGCACAGTCAGGTTAGTCAAGGATGATAGCGGTTTGATATCGCCGATCTGATTGTCGATGAGGTAGAGCTCCTTCAGGTTAGTCAAGGATGCTAGCGGTTTGATATCGCCGATTTGATTGTTGATGAGGCCGAGATGCGTCAGGTTAGTCAAGGATGCTAGCGGTTTGATGTCGCCGATCTGATTTCCGCTGAGGAAGAGATCCTTCAGGTTAGTCAAGGATGCTAGTGGTTTGATGTCGCTGATTTGATTGTTGATGAGCCACAGCGAAGTCAGGTTAGTCAATGATGCTAGCGGTTTGATATCGCCGAGCTGATTGAAGCTGAGGCTGAGCTGCGTCAGGTTAGTCAAGGATGCTAGCGGTTTGATGTCGCCGATCTGATTGAGGGTGAGGTCGAGATCAGTCAGGTTAGTCAAGGATGCTAGCGGTTTGATGTCGCCGATCTGATTGTTGTGGAGGCTGAGCTGCCTCAGGTTAGTCAAGGATGCTAGCGGTTTGATATCGCCGATCTGATTGAAGCTGAGGCTGAGCTGCGTCAGGTTAGTCAAGGATGCTAGCGGTTTGATGTCGCCGATCTGATTGTCGTTGAGGGAGAGATCAGTCAGGTTAGTCAAGGATGCTAGCGGTTCGATATCGCCGATCGCATTGCCGCCGAGGTTGAGCGTCGCGAGACTAGAAAGTTTCCGATCGGCCGCATCGCAATCATTAGTCTCTGCTTCCTTCAACAACACGTCAACAGTATGTTTGGTTTCTGGACTCAAATCAGCTTTTTGGCGGCACCAATCCGCAAATGTTCGCCTGCTGTTTCCCAGTTGTAGTTCAGGCAGTGGTGGTGGTGAGAATTGTGGCGGTGGCGGTGGCAGTGGTGGTGGTGAGAATTGTGGCGGTGCTTCAAATAGTGGTGGTCCCCACATACAGATAGACTCTGGCGAAAGAGGGCAAGTCTTGGGAGCGATCGGATTTCCGCCGAGGGAGAGATCAGTCAGGTTAGTCAAGGATGCTAGCGGTTTGATGTCGCTAATTTTATTGTCGCTGAGGCCGAGCGACTCAAGTTTAGTCAAAGATTTTAGCGGTTGGATGTCGCTGATTTGATTGGAGGTGAGGTCGAGCTTCTTCAGGTTAGTCAAGGATGCTAGCGGTTTGATGTCGCTGATTTGATTGTCGCTGAGGTCGAGCTGTGTCAGGTTAGTCAAGGATGCTAGCGTTTTGATGTCGCTGATTTGATTTCTTACGAGGCTGAGATTAGTCAGGTTAGTCAAGGATGCTAGCGGTTTGATGTCGCCGATCGGATTGTAGCTGAGGTCGAGCTGTGTCAGCTTAGTCAAGGATGCTAGCGGTTTGATGTCGCCGATCTCATTGCTGATGAGGTTGAGCCAAGTCAGGTTAGTCAAGGATGCTAGCGGTTTGATGTCGCTGATTTGATTTCTTTCGAGGCTGAGCTCTGTCAGGTTACTCAAGGATGCTAGCGGTTTGATGTCGCCGATCTGATTGTGGCTGAGGGAGAGCTCCGTGAGACTAGAAAGTTTCCGATCGGCCGCCTCACACTCAGTAGTCCCTGCTTTCTCCAACAGCACTTCAACAGTATGTTTAGTTTCAGAACTCAAATCAGCTTTTTGGCGACACCAATCCGCAAATGTTCTGTTTTCCGATCGCGTTTCTTCGGCCTTCGCTCCAAGTACATTTCCAGATAATGCTACCATCGCACTCAAAGCAACTACTATCAACCTTGGTAAATTCATATGTTTCTGTGCAACTATAATTTTCATCATTTTGTATCCCTAATTTTCTAAATAGACAATGGCAGGTTGGTAAACTGTCACGACACTGCCACATAGTTATAAAATAACTGTGATATTAAACTTATAGCCAATAATTTTATCTCCCTAAACTCAGGAAAATACCCTATGAACGGCCCAGCATCTTACACATCATCTCAAATGACCGATCGCGATCGCGCTAACCTCAGCCGCCTGATCGATTACAGTTCCATCCAATCGATACCCGAATTTTGGGCGATCGTCAAACAAAAATTCGGTCAAACCGTCGCCCTCCACGACCCCCACACCCAGCCAGAAATCAAACTCACCTACACCGACCTCTACCAGCAAATCCAGCAATTCGCCGCTGGCCTCCAAGCCCTCGGCATCGAACCAAATCCCGAAGAAGCAGTCCCTCCCCGCGTCGCCCTCTTCGCCGACAACAGCCCCCGCTGGCTGATAGCCGACCAAGGTATCATGATGGCCGGGGCAGCCAACGCGGTTCGAGGCGCCACCGCCGACCCCGAAGAACTTTTGTACATCATCCAAGACAGCGGCAGCACCGCCTTGGTAGTCGAAAACCTGGCATTACTCAAAAAACTGCAACACCGCCTCCCCGATTTGCCCGTCCAACTCGTCGTCCTTCTTTCCGACGAAGAACCGGAAACCAGCCAAACCCTAAACACAGTCAAATTTTCCCAAGTCATGACCACAGGGGCCAACCGTCCCCTCAAACCCACCAACCACAAGCCTCAAACCCTCGCCACCCTCCTCTACACCAGCGGCACCACCGGCAAACCCAAAGGCGTCATGCTGACTCACGGCAATCTGCTGCACCAACTCAACACCTTGGGCACAATTCTCCAGCCCGAAGCCGGCGAGGGCGCCCTCAGCATTCTGCCCAGTTGGCACGCCTACGAACGCAGCGTCGAATACTTCCTGCTTTCCCAAGGATGCACGCAAATTTACACCAATATTCGCTATTTCAAACAAGACTTTAAAACTTACAAACCCCAGTACATGGTCAGCGTTCCGCGCATCTGGGAATCGATTTATGAGGCCGTACAAAAGCAGTTTCGGGAACAACCACCTAATAAACAAAAATTGGTGAATTTCCTGTTATCTTCCAGCCAGCAATACATCGAGGCGCGCCGCATTTTCCAAGGATTAACTCTTAGTTTGAAACCGGCTTCTGCTTCCGAAAAACTAATCGCCCGCACCAAAAGCATTCTGTTGTCGCCCGTACACGCCCTCGCGGAAAAATTGGTTTACAAAAAAGTCAGGGAAGCTACGGGAGGACGCTTAAAATGGGCAATTAGCGGCGGCGGTTCTTTGGCAACGCATTTAGACAATTTTTTTGAAATAGCGAATATCGGCTTGTTGGTGGGATACGGTTTAACCGAAACTTCGCCGGTTTTAACTGTGCGCCGCCCTTGGCACAATCTTAAAGGTTCCGCAGGACAGCCGATCGCCCATACGGAAATTAAAATCGTAGACCCCGAAACCCGACAGCAACTGCCCACAGGCCAGCGCGGCTTGGTATTGGCGCGGGGGCCGCAAATCATGGCAGGTTATTATCTCAATCCCCAAGCGACTGCCAAGGCCATAGACTCCGAAGGCTGGTTCGATACCGGGGATTTGGGCTGGCTGACACCGGGAAATGACTTAATCTTGACCGGGCGGGCCAAAGATACGATCGTCCTCAGCAACGGCGAAAACATCGAACCCCAGCCCATAGAAGACGCCTGCGTCCGCAGCCCCTACATCGACCAAATTATGCTAGTAGGTCAAGACCAGAGATCCGTCGGCGCCTTAATTGTCCCCAATGCAGAAGCTGTGCAGAAATGGGCAGAAACTCAGACTCCCCCATTACACGAAATTGACTGGAATAGCAAGACAATTCAAGATTTATTCCGCAAAGAATTGAACCGAGAGGTGCAAAATCGCCCTGGATACCGCGCGGACGATCGCATCGGCCCGTTCAGGTTGATTCAGGAGCCATTTTCGATCGAAAATGGAATGTTGACCCAGACCCTGAAAATTAAGCGCCCGGTTGTGACGCAACACTACCGCGATATGATTGACGGGATGTTTTGAAATATTCGCAGGACTTGGGGAATGGAAAAGAAAAAATTATCCCAACACCCGAGTCCCGAGTCCGAGTCCTCAGTCCTGGGCCATTAGTTCATATTTAGCAACTAATGACTAATGCCTAATTCCTAATTGACAAGCAACAACTTTATGGAACCACAATTACTCTTGAAACGATCGATTAACGTTAAAGTCGTCGTTACTCCCCGCTGGAAAGAAGAAGCTCAACAGCAACTCCAAGCCCAAATCAACCAAATAGACTCTCAGCTACAACAGTTAGAAATGCAAGGGCAGCGGATGATTTCAGAAATCCAAAAGCAAAATCTGCAGCCCCCAGGCCCGCAAGTAATGCAGCAAATAGAAAACATTCAAGTGCAGGTGAATCAAAGAAAAAGCGAACTGCTAGAACAGAAAAACCAAAACCTGCAACAGCTTCAGCAAGTGCAGGTGCTAGACCTGGAACAAGAAGTGAGTCAAGGTCAAATTGACGGCACATTCACTGTCGGGCTCGGAGAAAACTTGATTCAAAAAATGCAAGTAGAAATTCTCCTCCGCGACGGCATAGTCGAAGAAATTCGAGGTGATATTTAGAAATTGGTAAGTGGTAATTGGCGATCGGTAATTGGCAATTGATTTTGAGTCAACAGTCACACATCAAGAATGCGAGACACTGGCATAATAATAAGTATTGCCAGTGGCCGATCGCCAATGCTCAATTGCCAAATACCGATTACCTATTACCAACACAAAAGGACTTTTTACAGATGATTCGCGAAGTTTTCATGCCAGCCCTGAGTTCTACCATGACAGAGGGCAAAATTGTTTCCTGGGTCAAATCAGCCGGAGACAAAGTAGAAAAAGGCGAAACGGTGGTAGTGGTTGAATCCGACAAAGCCGACATGGATGTCGAGTCTTTCTACGAAGGCTATTTAGCAATAATTATCGTACCTGCGGGCGAAGTTGCTCCGGTGGGCGCAGCAATCGCCCTCGTAGCAGAAACAGAAGCCGAAATCGCCACAGCTCAGCAGCAAGGAGCCACCGCCCCAACCGCCGCCCCGGCTCCCAGCCCCGCTCCTGTCAGCGCAGCTACATCGTCAGCAGGTTTGCAACAAAATGTTAGTCGCCAAAACGGCCGCAGCGTCGTTTCTCCCCGCGCTCGCAAATTAGCCAAAGAGTTTAAAGTAGATTTGAATTCTATCAAAGGCAGCGGGCCCAACGGTCGCATTGTCGCAGAGGATGTGGAAGCAGCAGCCGGCAAAGCCCAACCCGCACCGGTTCAGCAAGCGGTAACAGTCCCCGCAGCACCCGCACCGGCACCCGCAGCACCCGCCCCCGCAGCAGCCAAACCCGCACCCGCACCAGTCCCGGCGATCGCACTTTCGGGCCAAAAAGTACCGATGAACGCGCTGCAAAATGCGGTAGTGCGGAATATGGAAGCAAGTTTGAGCGTGCCGTCTTTCCGCGTCGGTTACACAATTACTACTGATAATCTCGACAAACTCTACAAACAAATTAAGTCGAAGGGCGTCACGATGACGGCTATGCTGGCGAAGGCTGTAGCAGTAACTTTACAAAAACATCCTCTGCTGAATGCTTCTTATGTGGAGTCCGGGATTCAATACCGCGCTGATATTAATGTGGCGGTAGCTGTGGCGATGGACGGCGGTGGTTTGATTACGCCGGTGTTGCAAAATGCCGATCGCCTCGATATTTATTCGCTCTCGCGCACTTGGAAGGATTTAGTCGATCGCGCCCGCACCAAGCAGTTGAAGCCTGATGAGTACAGCACGGGAACTTTCACTCTTTCCAATTTGGGAATGTTTGGTGTAGACAAGTTTGACGCGATTTTGCCCCCGAATCAAGGCTCGATTTTGGCGATCGGTTCTTCGCGGCCGCAAGTAGTAGCAAACGAGGATGGTTTGATGGGAGTGAAGCGCCAAATGCAGGTGAATATTACTTGCGATCACCGGATTATTTACGGTGCTGACGCTGCATCTTTCTTGCAAGATTTAGCGAAATTAATTGAGACAAATCCTCAATCTTTGACCCTTTAACCAGTTGACTGTCAACAGTTAACTGTCAACAGTTAACTGTTGACAGTTGACTGTCAATCAGCTAAGAGTTTATAATATTCAATCTACTTTTATATCGCTCTAACCCAAAATAAAATCAACGCTTACTTCAAACTCAGTAAAAGCTAGCGGCGCCACCATTTCTCCCCGCTCAAACTTTTGCATTGAAGTATAGCCATTTGCCGTCGGAAAACGGTAAACTTCTAAACAATTAATCTCAAGATCCCACAACCATACTTCTTGAATACCAGCACGAGCATAGTTAGGTACTTTCACATCGCGATCGAAATCAACAGTGCTATCAGAAACCTCAACTAACAACAAAACTTCAGATGGTACTGGATGTGCAGTAGCATAGTAGTCAGCGCGAGGTTGCAGCAATACAATATCCGGTTGAGGTTCGGTGCGTTCAGTTAACTGGATCGGGTCTTGGGCGCCTATAATCGCACGTCTTCTCTCCAAATCGGAGAACACAGCGATCAGGCGCTTTACACAACTTGCATGACGAGTACCAATTGCAGCCATTTGAACAATTTCTCCTTCTATCAATTCTACTCGGTCATCTTCGCTCAAAATGCCAGCCTCACCCATTAGGTGATATTCTTGTACTGTAAATAGCCGTCTTTGCATCTGAACAGACATAACTATTCTCCTTATTCAACAGTTGTCTAAACTTTATCATTGTTGCCAGTAAGATTCAACCTACTGGCTCTATGTTCTGTGCAGCTTCATATTAAATTGGTATAACCACCAATTAATTACTCGATCGCACAGTCAAAACTTGCGGCGGCGTCGCATCCGGCGGATACAAGAAATCCACCTGCACCAAACGGCGTTCCCCCGGCTTCATATTCACATTCACCAAAGGTTCCCCCTGCTGTCCCCTGCGCTGCACGATGTGAATGTAGCGCGTCAAAGTCTTGCCCGTATCATCCTTAAACATCACCCGCACCGTACCTCGGAAAAATATCCGATTTTCAGGAGGGTCATAAAACATCAATCCCCCCGCTTCTGTATTTGCTTTGATCGGTGTTTGCATTTTAATGCTAACAGATTGAGACTCACGAGATTTGTTGTAAAGGGGAAAAGTTAAGTTGTATTGAATCCCGTAATTACCGTGAGCAAAGTAAGCAGTATCGGGATAGCGAGCTAACATTTTAGCGCTTTGAACTTGACCAGTGCCAAAAGTACCCGTATCAGTAGTGCTCAAAGCATAAGAAAATGACTCGCCGCGCTTGGGAATAGTTAAATAATCGGTTCTCGAATTGTCCGTAATTTTAGCTTCCCACTGGGAACCTTCAGCTACTCCCGCCACGCGGCCATAAATTTTTTGCACCGGATTTTCGCCTCTGGGAGTTGGTGCTAAATCTCTTGGCCCCGCTAAACCTTTGGTATTTAAAATATTTTCCCACTGTTCTAAAGTCGGATCTTGCTCGACTCCTCCTTGACTTTGAGGAGCAAACATTGCTAATGATGCTACATAAACCGCATTGCTGCTCGACATTCGCATCAAGGTCGATCGACCATTGGAAGAAGGCGTGACATTCCCCACGGGTATCGGCAAATTCATCAGCATTCGGCTCTGATTGGCCGGAATCTCGATCGCAGCCGGCAAAATGGCTTGTCTGTATCCCCGCAGCACATCGCTCGTGATGCGGCTTCCAGGCCCCGCAAACACAGTGCCGAATCGATTTTCTAAATACGACGGCAAATCGACAAACAAGGCATCCGGCCGAGTTAAATAGGTCGCTCCTTGCAAGACATTTAAAGTAACAGGTTCGGAGTTGGGATTGTGGACAATTATTCCTTGAAATAAGGTGCGAGTTTGGTCGCGATTTTTAGCTTTGGCGATGTGGTGGGCAAAGATGTCAAATCGGCCTTTGAAGGGAAAGTTTAAGTGTGCATAAGGTAGTTGTTTTCCTTCCTGTGGAAATGTGGAGAGCAAAATGCCTTCGGTTTGCACAACTTCGGGGCTGTTGCTGTTGAAAACGGGGATGTTGTCGAGTTGTCCCGGTAGTACGCGCACTTGCTGCGGCATTGTCACTGTTTTCAGCGGGCTGCTGCTTGGCTGTGGCGGCAAATCCAGTTCGTTTTCGGGTACGGGGGCTTCTGGGTCGATGATCAGTTGTTGTTGGGCGGGAGGTGGGGGGATGGTTTGAGCTAGGGGGAAAATTGGCAAAAACATTGCTGTGAGCGCGTTTAACTGAACTTGTGTTGATATTTGACCGATCCTCTTGGAGGGCTCCGCTAACCGGCGATCGACACAAAACTTTACCACAAGTTGGTTGATGTGTTTGAGGAATTTTGGATTTTAGCACAGAAGTGGCGCTCAGCTTTCGATCGCACTTTCCTGAGTCCGCGCACCATTTCCAAAATTGTTGGGCGTGAAGTCGGTTTCGATCGTCGGACTCTCAAACAATTTACCAATTACCAATTACCAACTTGCGTTATTTCTGTTTTATAACTACCAACGTAATGTCGTCAAAAACTTTATGTTTGTCAATATGTTGCCGCAGATGATCAATTACTGCTTGTCGAATTTCTTCAGCCGTTTTGTGGCGATTTTCTTTGGTCACTTGGCACAATCTTTCTATGCCGTAATACACTTTATTTATATTTACAGCTTCGGTAATTCCATCTGTGTAAAGCACTACTACATCCCCTGGATTAAGATGCACTTGAACTTGGGAAACAAAATCAGCAATATCTTCCTCTAATCCCAGAGGAAAGCCGAGTTCCGTTGTATCGATCCGTTCGATGTTACCATCAGTACGGACTACAATTATTTCTTCATGTTGACCGCTGAGGGTAAGGTTACTATCTTGATAATCTAACAAAGTCAATGTCATGTTTTTAGACGAGTCGATGCGCTCGATATTGGCATAAAGGGTGCGGTTTAACACATCAAGAAACTTCACCGGATCGGTTTCGTTCATTTGTTGGAGAGTGCGGACGGCGGTTTGCGCCATAATCATTAATACGCCACTTTCTAAACCATGTCCCGTAACATCGCCGATGCTAATTTTTACCTGATCATTTTGGGCTAGCACGTCGTAGTAGTCGCCACCAACTTCATCGGCAGGTTGCATATATCCAGCTATTTCTAATCCTTTGATTTTATCCAGTTCTGATTGTTTGGGCAAGATCATTTGTTGCAGTCGTTTCGTGACTTCTAACTCAGCACTGAGGCGGATGTTTTCGGCTTTAAGTTTGTTATTGAGGCTGCTAATTTCCTGGTTTGCTTGGGCGAGTTGGGCGGTGCGTTGTTGCACTTTTTCTTCTAAAGTTTGATAGAGACGGGCATTTTCGATGGAGATCGCAGCTTGGGCGGAAATGATGTTGAGGACTTCTAAGCGATCGCGCGTAAAAGCCCCCGCTGTTAAATTATTTTCTAGGTATAAGATGCCTACCAACTTACCTTGATTAATCAGGGGGCTACACAAGATAGATTTAGGTCGCTGCTGAATAATATAGGGGTCAGAGGCAAACCTGGTTTCAGTGGTTGCATCATCGATCGCAAGAGTTTCTTGCGTGCGTTGTACATAATTAACCAGCGAGATAGGAATCACTTGATTTTCAGTCGCTGACTTGGATATTAATTCACATCGTTCACCCGTACATTGAGCTTCGATTTTCCACTTACCTGCTGGGTCAGGTATGATGAAATAAAATTTTTCTGCTCCGGCGTTTTCCAGCAAGACTTGCATCAAATTCGAGAGTAACTTATCTAAATTAACTTCCCCTGAGAGCGCTTGGGAGGCTTTGATAATTGTTGATAAATCCAGAGCTTGTCGAGCACCTGAACTGGTGGTAGAAGTGATAGTGGTTCTGCTCTGAACAATCGTTTCGTCTCCTCCACTCGGAAGGCTGTTTTTCCTACCGACGATAGGTGCGAGTAATTCAGGATAGCGCTCTTCTAAATCTTTAACTTTTGCCTTTGCTCCCCAGCGGATGTAAGCATAGTAAGCGTCTATCATGTAGGTACGCGCTACTTTCTGACGACCTAATGCTAAATAGAATTCTGCTGCTAGTTCATTGGCGAGTGCTTCGTGCTGGACGTATCCATTTTCCTTGGCTCCATCTATCGCCCGGTCGTAATATTCCATTGCTGAGAAAGATTGCCCCAATACGCGGGCTTTTTCTGCTTCTACTAAATCATACTTATGTTGGTAATTAGCTGGGCAATGTAACGCCCAATATTTCATTTTTTTTTGATTTTCTTCTACTTGTTTTAGATATTGTTTCTGTTTAATATTGTTCTCATTATCTTCACGATCTTGCGTGTTTGCATACTGAGCAACTAAAGCAAGCGAATAGTAAAAAATATGTTCTGTAAACAGAATTATGTTCCGAACAAAATGTGAATATTTGGCTGCTAATTCAGCATTTTCTAAACAGCCAGAGTAATCTTTAAAAAGATAGCACAAACGAGATTTTAAAAAATATATGTACAACAAATATATTACATTATTTTCTTGTATAAATAGTTGCAAACTTTCTTTTTCGTTAAAAGTATTGCCCATTAATTCGCATTTATTTTCAGCCCCTTCCCTAATATTAGATACAGCTTGACCAAATATTTTCAACAAGTTTAACTGGTATTCTTGTTTAAACCTATTGACAAAATCAATATATTGCTCCAACCTCTCAGCCACAAACTCAAGATGTTCACCAACAAAAAACAAGTGGGCGCAGTAAAAATCAGCCGTATGACAAGCAAATTCTATATCGCCAACTTCTAGACCGTCTTGAATTGCCTGACGCAAGGGTTCTATAGTATTCCTAGTATGTTGCTTCCAATGTTGGATAGTAATGCAATATGTGAGCAATGCTTTACAGCGAAACTCTTTGGCATTCAGCTTATCTAATACATTCAAAGCTAGTTGACCGAGCTGATAACCAAAATCTATGTCTGGAATTTGCCAAGTTACGATTCCACCATAGTTACAGTAGGCATAAATAGCTGGTTTAGAATTTCCATATTGACTGGAAAGATCGATCATAGTATACAGAATTGGTAGAGATAGCTTGGCATCTCCAAAACAAGCAGGAGGCCATATGAGAGTTAAAATCTGCATAGCCGCCAGCTTGTAGGGATCGGTCATTTCAGATAGGTTTGCTAACTCCTCAATGTTGAGTTCTTGCGGGGGTGATTGACTCAGGGTCACTCCCAGGATTTGGAGAACTTGCAGTCCGGTATCTAAAGCAGATTGAATCTGGTTTTTAGCGAGTTCAAGCTTAATTTTTAGTTCGTATAACTGGACTTGTTCGAGGATGGTTTTGGCTTTTTGGAGAGCGCGATCGCACAAAATTACTGCTCGTTCTAAATTAGCATTAAGATATTCGGCTTCCGCCGCTTCCAGATAAAAATTAAATGTCAGATCGTATCTACTTTCCCAGCTATCTTGACTCAGGAGTTCTATACCTACATTCAAATAATTAACAGCGGCTTCATATGCAGTAGCTGCCTTTGCTTTCTGTCCAGCAACCAGGTTTAATTGGGCCAACTCATCTTTTTCTGACTGATTAGTTAGCAAATCTGTGCCAAAATTCAGTTGGTTAACCAGAGCAAAAATATTATCTTTTCGCTCTTGCTCTGTTGTATTATTCAGAAGCAGTTGACCAATTTTCAGGTGAGTGGCTTTTTTCTCTGACTCTGGAATCAAAGAATAGGCTGCTTGTTGCACGCGGTCGTGCAAAAATCTGTAGTCAACTTTGATATCGCGTATAGATGCCAACTCTTCCTGGGCAAACACTAGAGGAATTTTGTAATTTTCAGACAGCGGCAGAATCAAACCCGCTTGCATTGCCTCCCACAAATGAGCCGCCGTCACTAAGTTTGATTCTTCATTGACAATTGATAAAACTTCTAAATTAAATTGGTTGCCGATACAAGCCGCTAATTTTAATGATTTCTGGGTTGTTTCTGGGAGTTTGCGAATATTGCGAGCAACCAGTTCAACAATATTGAAATCTGCGATACCAATTGCTTGGATTTGTTGAATATCCCACTCCCAGCCGTCTGTATCTACTTGATAAACCAGCAGATTTTCCGAGTACAGGGTTTTGAGTAGCTGCGTTAAGAAAAAGGGATTTCCTTGGGTTTTATTAAAAAGTAATTCAGAAAAAACTTTTATTTCGTCTGAATTTACGCTGGCATCGAGAGTGTCGGCGATTAATTGGTTGACGCTATCCCAAGCCAGCGCCTGAATGGTGATATTATTCACCACCGTTTCAGTTTCTTGAATTTTTTCTATTGTCTGAATTAAAGGATGAACGGGACTGACTTCGTTATCTCGATAAGCTCCAATCGTTAACAAATATTTGCTATCTGGGTCAGTTACTAAGAGTTGGATTAACTTTAGAGATGCCGAATCTGCCCACTGTAAATCGTCTAGGAATATGACTAGCGGGTGTTCTGGTTGACAAAAAACGCGAATAAATTGTTGAAATACCCGATTAAATCTGTTTTGGGATTCCGATGAACCCAGTTGAGGAACTTCAGGCTGTTTACCGATAATTAGTTCTACTTCGGGGATAACATCAATAATAACTTTACCGTTATTATCTAGCGCTTTTAATAAATTTTCTTTCCAAACCGCAATCACTTCGGAACTTTCGGTTAATAGCTGACGAACTAATTCTTGAAATGCTTGGATTAACGCCGCATAGGGAATATTGCGCTTAAACTGGTCAAACTTACCCGCAATAAAATATCCCCTAGCTGCTACAATTGGTTTATGAACTTCATTGATGATTGAAGTTTTACCAATCCCGGAATAACCGGAAACTAACATCATCTCGGTGACACCGAGGCTGACTCGTCCAAAGGCATCTAGAAGAATTTGGACTTCGGTTTCTCTACCATAAAGCTTCTGGGGAATGAGTAATTGGTTGCCGCGATCGCGTTGACCGATGGGAAAATTTTCAATCTTTCCAGTTGTCTGCAATTGCTGCAAACAAGTTTCCAGGTCAAATTTTAATCCCGCCGCACTTTGATATCGGTCTTCCGCATTTTTTGCTAACAGTTTCATCACAATATCTGAAACCGCTTGAGGAATTTCTGCTACCTCTTTAGGTGGGACTGGTTGTTTGGCAATATGACAGTAAACCAACTCCATCGGATCGGTGGTAGTAAATGGCAACTGGTTGGTCAGCATTTCATAGAAAGTCACTCCCAAAGAGTAGAAGTCGGTGCGGTAGTCAATTGCTCGATTCATTCTCCCTGTTTGTTCGGGTGACATATAAGCGAGAGTCCCTTCCAGCAAGTTGGGATTGACAATAGTTTGCTGTTCTTTGGGTAAGGCGATCGCGATGCTAAAGTCAGTTATTTTGACTTCCCTCGTTTCGGGGTTGATGATGATATTGCTAGGTTTAATATCTTTATGTATAATCCCTACTTTATGGATTTGACCGATCGTTTCTGCTAAAGAAATCGCCAAAATTAAAAAATCTTGTAATTTAATGTTTTTAAATCTCAATAATTTGTTAATAGCTCGACCGCCAAAATCTTCTAATACTAAAGCAAAGCTATTCTGATAGCTAACCAGATTGTATGGCTTGACAATTCCGGGGATGTCTAATTTTTGGGGAATGCTGTATTCTTGTCTTAGGCAAGTAATCTCTTCAATGTTCGGATATTCATTTTTAATTATCTTGAGAATAACTGACTGGCGATCGCGCTCTCTGATTCCTCGGCAAACAACTGTTCTGTCTCCTTCATAAATTATCTCTACAATTGTGTAGCCGGGGAGAATAATCATATTTTTACTTTTTTTGTTTAAATATAAAAAGACTAGAGGTCAGGATGACCTAGTTTACAGTAGCTTTGACCTCTAACCTTGTTAAATATATTATCGTTGCTCTCAGATCGATTTTAATTCTTTCTCAAAGTGAGGGTACACCTTTTCATCAAACAGATCCTGAATCTCCTGCGATCGCTTCTGAGCCACTAATTCCTGATAATCCTCCCTCACAGGCACGTTGTAGCTAGCTTGGCGGCGTCCAATACTTGGCAACCACGTCGTGTGCAAAGTTAACCCAAAGTTCAGAGAGGAATCGCTCAGTTTCCACTGAGGACCCTGCTTGAGATCCCAAGCCTCGAAAATCCAGATCTCGTAGGTATTGTTCAACCAAACAGTGCAGGTAATGTAACCATCCGTTGAACTGTTACCATCACCGCGCGGTATAAACTGGGGCGAAAGACCGATACAACCAGGAGGAAATTCATAGGAATCGGCAATCTTCATCGATTCAGTTGAAGAAGTATCCATCCGGAACAAGCTACTTGGTCTGCCTTCTTCTTGGGCAATTCTGAGCAATTCCTCTAGTGGCACTTCTCTGGACGGATAGTCTTTGAAGAAATCAACCATAAACTTACTGACTAGATCCTTCCAGAGTCCCAAAGAGATCCAGTAAATATTATCAAGCTTTCCTGGCGGCATCGTGGGATAGAGAGCAGAAGGAAGTCGGTCAAGATAAGCATAAAGTGCTACTCCCCAAGTGCACCTGCACTCTTCTGCTTCAGGGATAAATTTCTCTGGAATAACCTTCTGTTCAACGATTTCTCCAGTTTCTCCGTTAATGACGTAGCGTCCGACGCGACTGATGTCCATCTCGCTCTGTTCCATCCCCTGTGGGCGAGGTAACTTAGGGTCAAAAGGAGAGTCATCATAGGCACGTATCCATTCAGACACATCCCAGGCACAAGTATGTGCTGCATGAAGGGTAATTAGTTGTTCGGGATTGTCGTAATCTACGAGAAAATGGGTTATCTCTAGGGGAATTTCTACTTTTTGCACAGTCACTGTTGGCACATCTTGGTTGCGATCGCTAACTCCAGATTTTTGGCCTTTGGTTAAGCGATCGCGAGGTATGAGATAGACAGGAGTTGTTGCTAACTCCATGACATCCAGTTTTTTTCGCAACCATTCTTCTAATCTTTTGTTTTTCGGAAAAGGGTTGTTAATTATCTGCTCTATCCCTGTTCTGAAAGAGGTATCTACAATTACCACGTAATTTTGAGAGAATCCAATTTGGTGAATGCTTTGCTTAATTTTGACAGGCGAACCATCAGGCAAGACTAGCTGCCATCGCTCTAGTTCTCCTTTACCATCCCAGCGCATTAGATAGATGAAATCTTCTGGAAGCTTGAATTTTTCCAGATATGGTCTCGCTGGTGGAAAAACTTTCTTTACTTGTTTCTTTAGTTTATTTGCCGTATTAGTTACGATGCCGAGAAAAGTTTTTAATGACATCCCATAATTGACCGTGAACATTTCGCTTTTGCGAACGTCAAATACGGGGTGAGCAGTGCTAAGCACGGGTGAAAAGGGAAAATTCAGGCACTGCAATGGAAAATTTAGCTCAATTTCTCCTCGCCACTCTTTGTTCCAGCCTACAGGAGTTGCCACTTCAAGAGTTGCCGTATCAATTTCGTAATGACGACCCGCATCATAGGCCACTAGCAGGCGTTCTTGGGAGTCCTCAGCAAATTTCATTGGCAGGAAGGCAATACTTAAATCATTGCGAGAGCCAAGACACCAAGAAAACCTGATGATGCCATGATTGCGGAATTGATACTTGGCATATTTTTCACCAGGTTGGCTTGCTTTATCCGCATAGTAATCTGGTGGCCTGATAATCCGTGTAGTTAATAAAACTTCACTCTTTTGCTGGAAGTCGAATCGGTAAATCATACCGTCGCCGCTTAAGAATGAGTCTCCATTTATAAAGGGAAGACCTCCTGATTCAATGGTTCCGACTGGTGCAATGATAAAGACATGACCCTGTAAGTCATCTGGTAAGTCTTTCTCACCCATCTTGGTAATATTTAGTTTGATGTCGGTGAGTTCATCCCGTTTAGCTTTGACAAGCGATTCGGGAACTGGGGGACAGCCTGCTTTGGTATTGCTTTTAGTGGGTTCGTTCATGTGGCTCTCCTGAGTTAAAATGTAATAATGGTAACAGTGTAGATAAGTATTTGATTTATGAATGGGAAATGAGGACTGTAACTTAGATACTATCTTTGATAAGGATTTCATATCTATTCTCCCATCCCCTGCGTCAAAGCCCAATTGGAATCGACATTAACTTATTATCGGCTCTCTCGTACTTATGGTGATAACGCAAGCTAATAATTTAGCACGATCGAGGGTTTCAACGTTCAGTCTCAGATACTTAGTATCATCTGCTACTTTTAACACCGAGCATCGGGGAGAGCCGAGGAAAAAAAATATGTGATTAGATGTTTGCATCGACACTGATGTCATGAATGCTGCACTGGGGCAAGCGTAACAAGTCGCTTTAGCTGTCATATCAACGTGCGACTGGGCTAAAATCTGGCGCGCCACATTTCTGGGGCAACTGTTCAATTAATGCCATGATATAAATGTGTGGCAATGCTCATACTGACGATCGCCACTAACCAACAACCAATTTATGCTAGAACTACCAGAAGGTTGCCAGCCTCTGCGCTCTCAAATCGGTTCTATAAAACCGACACATTTTTAATGACGATAATTTTAACCAACGACGACGGCATCGATGCTCCGGGCATTCAAGCACTTTTGCAGGCTGTACAAGGCAAAACAATTATGGTGGCTCCGCAGGGGCAATTGTCGGGCTGCGGGCATCAAGTGACGGCTCACAGTCCGATTCATGTCGATCGGCGATCGTCCGTGGAATATGCTGTAGGGGGAACACCGGCCGATTGCGTCCGCATCGCCCTCCATCACGTTTGTGCGAAGCCGGATTTGGTGCTTTCGGGTATTAACGCGGGCGGCAATTTAGGGGTTGACGTGTATATTTCCGGTACGGTTGCGGCTGTGCGCGAAGCAGCCATGCACGGTATTCCGGGAATCGCAATTTCCCACCGGATTAAAAGGCCGCTCGAAATAGACTGGGATGTCGCTACTCGTTGGACATCGCGGGTGTTGGCCCATTTGCTGAACCGAGAACCAAAGTCGGGGTGTTTCTGGAATGTGAATTTGCCGCATTTAGCGCCGGGAAGTGCGGAACCGGAAATTGTGTTTTGCCAGCCTTCGACGCAGCCGTTGCCCGTGGTTTACCGGATGGAGGGAGAATACTTTTATTATGCCGGAGAGTATGGCTCGCGCGATCGGGCGGCGGGGACTGATGTTGACGTGTGTTTTGAGGGTAATATTGCAGTGACTGAGATATCGCTGTGATGGGATTTGATGGATTTGGGCGATCGAAGTATATTTTTTGTCAACAAAGCGGAAGTAGGTAGGTTAACTTTGGTATCACTTAGCCTCAATATCCCAAAATAGGATAAAATATTTGTACGTAATTTTTACAGTCACGTAAGTCAACAAATGAGTCCTAACGCAGAAGCGAATTCTCCCAGCATCTTAAAACGCAAAGCGAGCAGCACTGTTGGTCGTGGCAAAGTAGCTAATCTCAATACCAATTTTAACTTTTCTGCATGGAGTGACGAATACGTTACTTTATATCTTGGCGATAGTCTCCAGCACTATGACAATTGGGAGCAACCTACTGTCATAGTTTCCGATGGAGCTTACGGTATTCTTGGGTTTGAAGGAGATACCTCAGATCACATTGATTTACCTAATTGGTATAAACCTCATATCGAGGCCTGGTCAAAAGCAGCCATACCCTGTACAACACTCTGGTTTTGGAATTCAGAGATTGGTTGGGCTATTGTGCATCCACTTCTAGAAAAATATGGTTGGCGCTATGTAAATTCCAATATTTGGAACAAGGGAAAAGGTCATATCGCAGGGAATGTTAACACACAAAAAATTCGCAGGTTCCCCGTCGTTACAGAAGTCTGCGTTCAATACGTCAGAGAAGTAACAGTTAATGAACTTACCTTAAAAGCATGGTTATTACGAGAATGGAAACGCTCAGGATTGCCGTTACGACGAGCCAACGATGCTTGCGGGGTAGTGGATGCAGCAACCAGGAAATACTTCGATCAAGGGCATTTGTGGTATTTCCCTCCGACCGAGATGTTTGAAAGGCTAGTGAACTATGCAAATGAGTATGGTAGTCCTCAAGGAAAACCATACTTTTCGCTGGATGGCAATCAGCCTTTAACGGGACAAGAATGGAGCAATATGCGATCGAAATTTAGATGCCCTCACGGTTTTACAAACGTTTGGGAGCGTCAAGCTTTACGGGGTGATGAGAGAGTTAAAACTCTCTCTGGAAAAGCATTACATCTCAACCAAAAACCTCTGGATCTGATGAACCTTATTGTTGAGGCATCGAGCGATGAAAACGATGTTATATGGGAACCTTTTGGCGGACTTTTCAGTGCAGCTTTGTCAGCACGGAAACTCAAAAGAAAAGCCTTTTCTTGCGAGATAGACCCCGACTATTTCTACTATGGTGTACAGAGATTTAATCAATAATTTCATCAATACTCTCTTCTCTAATCTGTAGATAATCTTGTAGGGATTTCTTGATGCTGCCTTCTAGGCGACTTGATAAAAGCTTATTCCACCGACCAACGGTCATACCGGAAACTTCAGTATTGTAGACACGTCGCTTAAATTCCTCAATGCCTGGATGTACAATTCTGTCCATCTTTGCAAAATTTGTATCTAGTCTATATTCATAGCGTATCCGTAGCTCCCGCAGAAGGCGCTGATACTCTCTAGTTGGTTTGTAGACTTTTCCTTGAGGACCCCATGAATCAACTATTTTCTGAGCTTCTAAAAACTCCTCCGCAGAGCCTTGGAATTTATATCCACTGGTGTTTGTTTGTTGCAAATTTGCTGTTCTTTGAGTTGTATCTTCCGGCTCTAAAACAAGATAATCCGGCGGATTGTGATAGTGGGTATCTCTCGCTACAGCTACCGATAAACCAGAGACAACGCACACATCAAGAATGCGAGGCTTGCCATAGATGATTTTATCGGGTAGCCATGCCAGGATAGCAACGTAGGTCTGATCGAACCTAAAGTGATTCTGACTATCTTTGAAACGTGCTGTTATCTCTGTTGCTAGTGGGAACCACGCTTTGATTTCTAATCCTGGCGTTGGTTGAACTATGCCGAGGAAAATAGTATCTGGAAAGCCAGGATCTTGCCTATGCCACTTTCCAAATTCAGCGAACTCATTTTGTTGATTCAAGAATTCAACGGTGTTAAATTCGATTAAATTTCCGACTAAGGGCGAAAGCTTTGAGATAACTTTAGACAGGTTCACCGCTGCATCTACGGTAACAGGTTTAGATACATCTAAAACGTCGAAAGTGTTACCCGATAAGCGATCTAGATATTGGGAGGCAAGTCTGATTACATCTTGGGTATTCATATCTCGCTCTCACAAGATGCTTTAGATATTTTTTGTGAAATTTTCCTAATAATATCGCAAGGATCTACACCAATTACATGAGCAACTAACAGAAACTCAATTACATCTAACCGTCGTTCACCGTTTTCATATTTGGCTACGAAAGACTGGGGCTTTTTAAGAGATTTAGCAACAGACTCCTGAGTTAGTTGCGCTTCTTTACGAGCCGCAATCATACAGCAACGGAAGGTTTCATATTCATCGCTAAAAACAGATTTCATTATACTTTGGGTTTAGGACTGCATATACCCTAGATATAATAAACCTGTTTTCGGATAATCCCAAAATAGGATATTTGAATCTGTTAAAAATCGATAGTAATGACAATTGAACAAAATTAATCACAGTTGAGAGAGTGGCAGCTATCTCTACTTGCGGCCCTCGGTGCTACCATAATTTTTTTTGTCATCCTTCGGCTTAGCAACACCATCAGGTTGTTTCTTTGGCTTTTTGACTTCTTTATTGCTTTTTCTTTCTTTTGACATGATTATTCCTCCATTTTGACTCAGCATAACATAGATTGACACATTTGCCTAACTGCCAGTAGAGAGGGTGATACTTTACAGATAATACTCGCTGTTAGTTTTGTAAAATCTGCAATATATTATCCGCTAAGTTTTGAACGAATACCCTCTACCGTTAGGCATATCGATAAATTCCTCATAAGTACAATGTCTGAAATTACTTTTCACCCCGATAGACTCAAGGAAATATTGAAAAGCACGATCGTATAACTCCTGCGAGACAACCGAGAAAATTTCTCGCTGATTAAGCTGTTGTTTTAGATCTAATTTTCCTCAAAAATGACAGGAGATAAAAATATGGAGATATGACCATGCCAGCCTTCGCGACACCTGAAGCAAACACAACTAAGAAATTTGCAGTCTCCGTTTAAAAAAGCTGTTAGTCACAGTGGACAACAAGAATATTATTTTACTATTGATTAATAATTAGGACAGTGTTTGATGGCTTACCTATTGAGAATAACGGTTTCACCGATCTCAGGATCGCGAATTAAATAACTTACAATTTTAATTGTTATTGTGGGATGGGCGTCCCGCCCGTCCTTTTTGGACGGGCGGGACGCCCATCCCACTTTCAAGAGTGGAAGTTATTTAATTCTCATTCCTCAGTACGATCGCAACGCTTGCCGAAGCACACTAGAGACCCACGATAAATCAAGGGTTTCAGACTATGACCTCAAAACGGTCGGGAATCTGGAAAAAGCACAAAGTATATGTATAAATATAAAGTTAATTGTCAGCTTTCTTGAAAGTGCGATCGCGTCCGCTCCATTTGAGATAAAATACTTATAAAGAGTGTTTATTTCTAAATAAATTTCCGCTATTAGGAATGTGACCAGTATGGAAGTAACCGAGCTGCTCAAAGAATACGAAAATGGAAACAGAGACTTTGCTGACGCAAACCTCAGCGGAGCAAACCTCAGCGGAGCTATGTTGGTCGGCGTCAACCTTTCGAGGGCTAACCTGTCGGGAGCTAACCTGAGTCGGGCGCATCTCACCAAAGCAGAACTCAACGACGCAAACCTTTACAGGGCAAATCTGAGTTTTGCCAAAATGGGCCAAGCCAGACTAGCAGACGCAGAGCTTACAAAAGCCAATCTCAGCGGAGCTTTCCTCGTCAAAGCAAAACTGCCCAGGGCAAAGTTGAGTGGCGCCCAACTCATCGGTAGCAACCTGCGGAGCGCCATCCTCTGGAACGCCAATTTGTGTACAGCCGACCTGCAATTCATCAATCTGCGGGGCGCTAACCTCACGGGAGCTAACCTCAACTGGGCCAACTGCGGAGGGGCAAAACTCAGCGGTGCAAAGCTTTTTGGCGCTCAACTAACAGGCATCTATCTCAGGAAAGCTTACATCAATGGCATTGACCTGAGCAGGACGGATCTCAATGGCGTCAACATGAGCGAAGCCAAACTAAACGGGGTAAACCTGGAAGGCTCTAACTTGTTAGCTGCCAATCTCAGCGGGGCTCAGTTGCGGGGCGTCAAGTTGATGGGAGCAGATTTAACCAGGGCAAATCTGGTGGGAGTTTCTTTGGTGCAGGCAAACCTCGATTGGGCTAGGCTGTGCTATGCAGACTTGAGCGAAGCCGACTTGAGCGGGGCAACGTTCACGGGAGCCAACTTTGAGGGTACTCAGTTAGCCGGATCAACCATGCCCCCATCTATGAGCAATGATGTCTACTTAACTGCAGCACGTGGTGTCGCAGCTTAGGCAAGGTCAAAAATTAATTTCGCATCCGAGTGGACGACTCTCGCATGGGTTTAACTTTTGATGCAGACATCATTACTTTTGTGAGAGTGTTGCACCGGCAAGAAATTTACTGATATTTGCGAGAGTTTGTAGCATCACAATTGAGTTCACCCGATTAATTTCGCGACTCGCAAAGCAGAGGTAATGGCTCCTTCGTGCAAACCATCCCCCAAATAAGCTCCCGCATGATAAGTGTGGTTCTCGCCATTAGTCTCGATAACTTCATCTCGATATCGAAAAGACTCCACAGTGTACAGCGGCGTGTGATGTTTCTGAATGTGAATAATGTGCTTTTGGGCGATCGACTCCTGCAGTTGAAAAGCTAAACTGTACTCTCGTGGCGAGGAGATGCCGCAAAGCTGATTCAAGCTCGCATTATATCCCCATCCCTTCTCCGTCTCGAAAAAATCAAATTCTGATAACTTGCGGATACCGTAGCGATCGTACATCGATGTATCCGAATGCAGTACAGTGGTTGCATAATTGGCTTTCCACGCCGAAAACCGCTTCGTTTCCGCCTCCGTCGGATCAGACAATAGCCTCATAACTTGATCGGGTGGCATCGCAAAAACGACCTTATCAAATTCCTGGATTTCCCCATCAGAAAGCACGATTTTTACAGCATCCGCACTTCTAAAAATATTGGCAATCTCCACATTTAGCCGTATATCGCCCTTAAATCGCTCCAAAATCTTTTCAATGTAAGAATACACCCCGCCTTTAATCCTCACCCAGTTGACCGAGGCATATTCGCGCAAAACAGGCATCGCTAATTCCGCCGGAAAATTGTCGAGTAATTCAAACGGTATCGAGTAGCTATACATCGTCAGCAACTTCAGCCAATAATTGCGGACGCACGAGCTTTTCAAAGACTCCGAAAGCGGCACATCGTAGAAATCGTGCTGTTTAGCAAACCGCATTTTTAAAATAAACCCCGCCGAACGAGCGTAGAGACTATCAAGCCGCAAATACTCGCTCAGACGTTGGATTCCGGTGAAATTCTTTCGGATAGAGACCGCAGACAAAAAGTGAGTGCCATCTTTAAAAAACAACGCTGAACCAATCTGCACGGGTTCTAATTCAACGCCGAGATCCTGCATAAAAGCCACGAAATTGTAAAACACAGTCGGAAATTCTAGCACCCCATTTTCTAATATTTCATTGCACTCAGATTGATTGGGTACAACATTTTTGTTCAGCGTCCTAATGTGTCCGCCTAAAATCGGCTGACTTTCCAACACAGTAACGTGATGCCCCTGTTTATCGAGCCAGTAGGCTGCTGCCATACCACTGGCTCCGCCCCCAACAATTGCAATTCTCATAGTTCACTCCTACTTGATAGAATGGAACATTAATCATCGAATGCTTAAGAGGTGTTGAAGAAACGATCCGATCCCCCCTAACCCCCCTTAATAAGGGGGGGGACAAGAACCTTTTTCTAGCTTTCTCTCGTTGCCAGGTTGGATGTGATGCCCTTTTTATTTTTTAGTCTGCGGAGGCAGACTTCGTTTCTGTAGTAGCGATTTCAATCGCCGAGTAACCAATTCCTCCTAGCCTAAAATCGCATCGCCGGATAAACTTTGATAAAGCAGCGCCCCCGTCCAAAATGTCGGTGCAAAGCCGGGATAGCCCGAAGAGGCGTTGCAGAAATAGAAATTGTTGAGGGATGTTTCATGATTTAGTCGATCGACTCCCATGTTGCGCGGCGTCAGGGTGGAACCGTAGGAATTACCGTTTGGACACCAACAGAAGCGCTCGTTAGTCGTCGGACTTCCGGTAATATGAAAGACCATGTGTTTGCGGAAATTCGGAACATAGTGTTTTTCCACAACATCTAAAATCGAGTCCAGAATCTCTTGTTTCTTCTGTCTGTAAGCTTTGCGATCTGTCTCCCAAAGTTGTTTAAAATAGCTGTAATTAGCAACAGTCAGAAATTCGACAATTTGACAATCTTCTGGACAATCCCGCCGCGCTTCCGTCAGTAAAGTTGGCGTTGTAATTGCAAAGCTCGGACGAGAAAAATCATTTCGATCGTACATTTGAGCAAAGGCTTCATTCAGATCCAAGTGCTCAGAATGAAACGTATTCCACTTGCCAAATCCATAGTCTCGGAGATCAATATCTTTGACAACGCAGTACACCATGTAGTTAGATGCAGAATACTCATAGTTGAGTTTCCGCCGCACTGTTTTAGAGAACAGTTCCTCTCCAATCATTTTGGCTGCTCTTTTCGGGTCAAGGTTGCAAATCACCGTGTTGCCCGTGAATTCATGGGTTTGATGGGTGGTCAAATCCATCGCTTCAACACCAGTTACTGTTCTGTTTGTCACCCTAAAATTAGTGACTTCATGGTTTAGTAGAACTTTTCCCCCGTTGGATTCAATGACATTAACTAAAGAATTGATGACAGATTCAAAATGCTGCGTCGGGTAAAATGCACCTTCTTGATAGCCTCTAAACAAGGCAATCCAAGCATAGAAAGAAAGCTGATTTGGGGGCAGCAAAAAGTCAGGCCATTGCAGGGCTAATAGGGTTTGGGCGGCTTGCGGGAGTTGGAACTTGTCGAAAACGTCCTGAAGTGTACTATTGAGATGTTGGACGGCACAGAATACGTCACCGAAGTTTTTGAGCAATTCAATTGGTTTGACGGGAGGAGCGAGTTTTCTTAGTCCTTCGCCGGTTTTCTCGACTTCGTTGACGAATTTGCGAATTCTCTCGCCCGCTTCGGGAAACAGGGCCGACAATCGGCGGATCAGTTCCTCTGGTTCGGAGGGAATATCCAGCTCATACCCCGGCATTCTCATGTGGTCGTAGCCATTCGGATCGTACCGTTCAAAGGTGACATCTCGATCGAGACCGAGTTTTTTGAGAACTCGATTGACTGTATGTCCTTCGCCGCAGTCCCAAACGTAGTGGAATTGGGCATTAAAGGTGTATTTTTTGGCCATCGTAAAGGTGTGACCAAAGCCTCCGGGGTGCTCGTGAGCTTCGAGGATGTGTACGGTTTTGCCGGAGTTTGCCATCAAAGCTCCGAAAACCAGTGCTGATAAACCACTGCCGACGATGAGGTAATCTGTTTTCATGGTAAATTTCCTCGATCGATTGAATCGGGCGATCGTTGTCTATTTAAACTAACTCTCAATTCTGAGAAAATTGTGAAGTCCAGCAACAATTTTTTGAGGCGCGCTGGTTTAAGAATGGTATTAAAGTCTGATGGCGGTTGCTGTTAAGTTTTATTAAGCTGTTGTGGATGGAACTTATAGCAGCGGAGGCGGACTGGAAAACCCGCCCCACAAGGGAAGAAACCGAATTTCTACCTTTCTACTTAGTCTTTCGGTATAGAGTCGCCTACCTAATTAGGACTATGTTAATTTGAGCGAGATGCTTATTTGTGGGGCAAAATCACATCAAAAAAAGCATCCTCCAAATCATAACCAAACATCTGCGACATCGCCATCAACTTCGATTTACTGGGAATTCCCTGCTCATTCAACCAATCAGTCAACACAAAAATTTTGTTCATCAAAAACATTTCCAAAGCTTCAGGATTGTACTGAATACCTTGGGTGCGGTGGAACTGGTGCGGCACCAACATCGCGGCATAGCGCGCCAATTCTCCCGCTTTCCAATCCAGCAAAAATGGCAGCCAAGGATAACAAGCATCCAAGCGAATAAACCACAGCCGCACTTCGGGAATTTCCGAAATTTCTCGCGGATCTAACTCTTCGCGCGGATACTCAATTTCAAATTGTAGCTGTTGTTCGTTTTGGGCGATCGCTCCTTCGGCCAGCCACTTTTCAATCACACTCCGCACCGGAGACAAATCTAAACTGTTTATGCGATCGGCATCTATCGATATCATAATACTCATAAAAAGTCAACCCATTTTAATTTTTAGATTAATCCCACAGATGAATCCGGGAGGCGAGTACCCAATTGCTTGATTGTCAACTGTCTACCATTTAGTTATCATACCACCACCTATAAATATTTTAGCTCACTAATGACTACGAAATAATGACTAATGACTAATGACTAATTACCCATTTTTCCCAAACTTGCTATCTTGCAAAGAATTACCAATCCCCTGGATAATTCCCCGCCCAATCAAACCAATTCCTCGCCCTATAACCTGAGTCAAAACATAAACAACGCCAGCACCCAACAACGAAATAACCGCGCGAACTCTAGGTGCGATCGCATCCCTGGTTTCCAGCACCAAAGTTAAGGCTAACTGCCAGCCAGAAAGCTGTACTAACTCCAGATTTCTTGGAGCATAAATAGAAATTTTTTTAATTCCAGAATCGCCCAAAATAAACAGCCAAAACCTGCTTTCAAAAATAGCTTTCGGTTCCACAAAATATCTATCCCAGCTATATCTCCACGACAACTCATTCCGAAACCGCTCAATTTCTCGCGTCGAAATCAACTTACCATCGTAAAAAATTTGCTTAATTTCTTCAATATTTGCCAAATTATTTAGTAGAGGCTGTACCACTCCGCTAGCAACTTGAATTGCCAAATTTTCCAACAAAGCTTCAGCTCGCTGCATTGCTGCCGGGCTGCCAGCAACACAAGAAATATTGTCAACAGTTAGAGGAACTTCAAATAGCAAATGTGCAAAAAAATCAACTGTCATCGGTATTTTATCAAGGATTTCTGCTGCAACTACATCAGCATCTGCCAGCAGTATCGGCACAACTTCTACGCCGCTACCTGCCAAGAGATAAGCAGCGCTTCCCTCTTGACTTTCTCCCAGTTTCAAGCTTGTTTGACTCCCATCAAAAACCAGATTTTCTACCGTTGGCAGTGTATAGTATCTGCCAAAAAAATCTATGATTGTCGCCTCCCACAAATCCCGTAAAATAGCAGGCATTTTTTGCGACAATTGAGTTTGCTGCACTTGCGAAAAGCGCAATTCTTCCAGCAAATCCTTTAACTTATGCAGGATGGAAGTCATCAATTCACGCTTTTTGGTCGATCGCAAAATATCGATTTCCAAAGGCAAGCCAGTCAAATTCACCAAATCAAACTGCAATTTAGCTGCCGCCGAGTCAAACAAGCTACCTTGCCAATTAGTTGCAACCACCAAAGATTCAGCCGAAACTTGGGAATTCGCTAATTGCGATTGAGAATTATTTAACAAATTCTCGCCTCTCATTTCCTCTTTCTGCTTTCGGTCTTCTATCCTCTGCTTTATGCCTTCTGCCTTCTGCCTTCTGCCTTCTGCCTTCTCCCCTTTTCCTTCCAATAAGAACTGACTGACAATCCAGCGAGCTGCCAGCAATTCTCTGCGGCGCCCGCTGAGAACAACCCCATCTAAAATAGAGGGCAAATCTGTCGGATTTGCCGCTTTAATCTCTTGCAAATCAGCTTGAACAACCGCCAAAGTTGCATCTATTTCCCGTAGTCCAGACTGACAAAAATAAGCCAGCATTTTTTTGTGTACTGGCGTATCAACTGTCGAATTATCTGCATTGTTATCGGCAATTACTGCGGAGTTTTCTACTGTTTGAACCACCGCTGCATTTAGTTCTATTTCCGAGTTCGTTGTCGCATCCGTCGCCCAATAAGTGCGACCAGATGCCACCGCGCGAATAGCTTCGATTGTCAAGGAAATATCTCTACCTTTAGGACAATAGCCATTCGCACCCGTCGCCTGTACCTGAGCCAACAGCTCTGGTGTGAGCGGCCCGCCTAGCAGCAACAGGGGGAGGTTGGGGTACAAACTTTTGAGTTCGCGACAAAAGGCCAGCGCCTCTGTTTGGCCCGATCGCAAATTTAAAGTCTCAACAGCCAAAATTACCAAATCTGCGGGCTTCTTGGCTGCTACCGAGTCGATCGAGCGAGATTCGAGAACCCGCAAAGCCTCGGTTGCGGTTGAAATCTCTGCAACAACTTGCAAGTCTGGATACTGCTCGCAAGCTACTCGCAGCCCCAGCCGGAAAATGGGGTCGCCCTCGATCGTCAGCACTTGGAAATTACTCACTTGATTTTAGATTTGAGATTTTAGAGAGCGATCGTGCGAAAACCCAATTACTCCGGGAGCAAATTAGCATCAGGAGGCCCAGCCGATTCAGGAATCGAGGGCGGCGCGGGTTCCGGAGCCGGAGCGGGAGGAGCAGGTTCCGGAGCCGGAGCCGGGGCCTCTTCTCTCGCGGGCGGATAGTAAGGTTCCGGCTCTGGCGCGGGCGGATAGTAAGGTTCCGGTTCCGGCTCTCTAGCAGGCGGATAGTAAGCTTCCGGAGCCGGGGCCTCTTCTCTCGCAGGCGGATAGTAAGGTTCCGGAGCCGGGGCCTCTTCTCTCGCAGGCGGATAGTAAGGCTCTGGTTCTGGCGCGTACTCCTCCTGTCGCGGAGCTGGCGCGTACTCCTCCTGTCGCGGAGCTGGCGCATACTCGCGAGCGGGTTCCGGCGCGTACTCGCGAGCGGGTTCCGGCGGCGCACTGTTGGCTCTGAGTTCAGCACTCCAGCGCCCGATCGCACCTGCTGCCTCTGAATACAGCGCCCTACCGTAACCGATTTGGGAAGCCGTATCGATCGCCGCTCCTAGACTGCCTTGAGATGCCAATGCCGAAGCTCGATCAAGAATCGGTCTATCTTGAGCAACTTGCAGTTCACTCACCCACTGATAGACATTATCCTGAGCTTTCGCGTACAAAGTCCTACCGCTCTTAATTGCCGAAGCTTTTTCAATAGCAGCACTAAGTTTTCCTTGCTTCGCCAGGGCGATCGCTTCATCCAAAAAAGGCTGATCTTGAATAACTTCTATACGTTTCGTCCACTGAGCCAAGAGAGTTTGCGCTTCTATCCTGCGGGGGCGGTTTTGAGCAACCAGGGCTAACTGAGCCATACCGCCCTTGAGTCCTTCAACCGTCTGCGGTTCTGCCAACTGCTTCGCCAAAGTCAGAAAAGATTGGTCTTCGATCCGCTGAATTTCCCGACGCCAAGCAGCCACCAAAGTTTGAGCGTGAACGCGCCGTGGCTGCTTAAGTCCAATGGTTTGCGCTTGCTCGATCGCGAGTCCAAACGTTCCTATCTGACCGACACTAGCGATCGTACTCGCCACTTGCAGCCGCAGCAAATCTTGAAACTGCACCTGCAAATTTTCAATTTGAACTTGAGCTTGCTTGTACAGAGGGCGACCTGGAGCTATTTTGCTAGCAGCCCCCTGCCCTTCAAGCAAGCTAAAAATGTGTTGTGGCAGCGGAGTTGATATCGACTGGTTCCACGTCACTGCCTGAGCTCTACCCAACTGCATCAAATCTTGAGCTTCCGCAAACAGTAGCGAATCCTGTGGCACAACAGAAGCAGCCTCGATCGCCCCCGGCAGGTCTTTCGCCCCCAACCGCTTAGTAGCCATTGCCAGCAAAGTCCGGCTCCAGCCCTCAATTTCCTTCTCAGCTTTAGCGCGGGCAAAAAGCTGCGAGTCTATTTTGCGAGCCAGGACGATCGCCTCAGCGAACTTTTGCGGAGTCTCGTCCTTCGCCAAATCTCTAGCCTCTTCCAAGCGCTGCCAGCCGTTTCTTTCCAAAGAAATCTGCTGGATCAGCTCGTTGTACCGCTTTTGACTCCAGAAAACATTTTCCAGCTTGAACAAAGCTTGAGCATAATCCCAAGCCTTCCTTAAATCCTCACTTTTCAAAGCTGCTAGGGCTGTATCGTAGAGTTTTTGGCCCTCCTGCCAATTTTTTTCCCAAGCAGTCACAGCCTCCTGTACCTCTGGGTAAGACGGACTGGTTTTCGGAATTTTCGCCACAATCTCCAGAGCGCCTTTCAAATCGCCCCTCTCAATTTTTGCCCTGGCAAATCCCAGAATGGCTTTCGACCATTCCCCTATCAAATGTTGACCTTGCGAGTATAGCGGATGTTCTTTCGGCCAAGCCTGCACCAGTGCCATTGCCGATTCTAGCTGTTCTAGCTTGCCCGACTTAGCGGCTTGCTGAGCGCAGTAAAGTCGCTCTCCGTCCGCCGCCAGCGGCGACAGTTGCTGGCAATTGGGCGGCGGCGGCATCGTCAGTAACCACAGAAATGCAGCGGCCCCCGTTACTCCAAATCCCACCAGGAGACTCAGCCAGATTAGCTGCCACTGCCAAAAAGTTCTTTTCCCCTCGGTCGGCAGCGCCGTTACTGAGGAACTCGCATCGCCTGTCGCCTCTGCACTGAACTGTGCCGTCGGTTTGAGGGATGGGTTGTATTGCGGTGGTGTGTGGAATTGGTCAGATTGTCGTCTCGCCATTACTTCAGCTTGTCCTGTAATGCGCACTCTTCACGTGACACTCCCACATCAAATCATAGATTGTGATGTCGGCTTCTGACTCCTGTTAAGGAGATCGAGAACTTCCTTCAAGGTACTGGCAATCTTTCCCTCTACGGCGTTTTATAGTGAGGTTTGTGTCTGGCCCCACTGGTTGCTTCCGAGTATTTTAGGCTCCCGAAGCACGTAAATCATACCAGTTATCTAACAGTTATTGACAGATCCCGGGGCCGTTTAGCAGAAAAAACAGTATAAAGCCCCGTCAGTCGAGCAATTTTAGATTTTAGATTTTAGATTTTAGATTTTAGATTTGACTCCACAGATGGATTGGGGGAGCGATTAAACTAAGGTCTAATATTAAATCCGGGTCAGAAATTCCATTATCAGACTCAGCGGTTGAAACCGCAACTACACTAAATTTCGTCTCCTCCAAGCCGATTAAAAATAAAGGGGCATTACAGCCGGATTTGGTCTACACTTTTAGGTGTACCGGGTAGAAATGATTTTTTGGTTTAGTCGTAAATTTTATTCCCGATCGCCCAACTTGTCGATCGAGTTTCATTTTTCTGTTTTCATTTTTTTTCGACTGTACCAAATTCCGGCTGGCGACGGCAAAAAAACCGATCGAACCCAGCTAAATACTTAAATCATTTTATACCACCGATCCACCCAGTACAAATATCAGTTTTGCTTCCAACAGCCGCTGCTTTATCCGTTACGAAGCCTTTGGCGTATCGCTGACACTCGATGCTTCCGTGGCGGACTCGGCAGAGCGATATCCGTAGAAATCTATCCGGTAGTCTACAATTCTGACACCAGTTTGCTGTTGGATTTGTTCGATCAATTCGATCGGCAGTTCCACATGAACGTCGAGAATCTGAGCCGTATCAAGACAATTGACGTGAGAGTGAGAGTCGCTGACATTGCCGTACAAGCGTCCCTCCGAACGTTCTATGCACTCAATAATCCCTGCTCTCGACAAAGCTTCTAGATTTTGATAAACAGAAGTATGCCCGATCGAATGCGCTTGTTTGTTGAGGCGATCGTAAATTTCGCGAGCCGAGAGGTGTTCTTTTGCCTCCCACAAAAGTTCTAGAATAAATCGACGCTGGCGGCTCAAGCGCATTCCCATCGCCTGACAGCGGTTTAAAGCATCTTCTAATGAACTAATTGGTTTCACAGCTACCGCCTTATAAAGCCTGCTCGATTTTTAATTCTGGTACAATATTGCACGCCTACATATCCACTAATTCTAACGCAGGCTTGCCCAACAGTAGAAGGTAGAGGGCAAAAATCTCGAATGAGTGAATTTTTTCGAGTTGCTGCTCAACGAGCGGCTGCCAGCACCCCCAGAAAATTATCCGCCTCACAAATATTGCTTTGATTCTATCTTCTACTGCCACACCTCCTAGTTCGAGGATTTGATGGCGTTAACCAGTAACTTGGCGATTTCCGAGAGTTGCTTTTTGTTGAAAGTTTTGAGCAAAAGCTTGACTACCGCCTTCGGTTCAGCCGGAAGTGCGACTTGCTTCGACGCTGCGGCTGGGGCGGCTGGGGCGGCTGGGGCGGCTGGGGCGACTGGGGCGGCTGGTTTTGGGCTTGCTGCCAAAAGTAGCAAATTTTTACTCGGAACGATCGTCTTGACTTTCCCCACTTGTACTAAATCGCCAGCTTCCTTGAGTTCTTTGATAATCAACGGAGCTAAGACTTTATAAGAGTTTTTGGGATTAACGATCGCAGATCTAGCTGTTTTTACTAAATTTTGCCAAGTCTCTACTTTACCTCCCAATTTATAGAGGCGAACGCACACAGCCGTCAACTCAGAGCGACTAGCAGCCGATTCTTTCTGCTTGAACACCTGCAACATTTCTTTGAGTAAAGTCATCACTTCAACAGCAAAATTTGGCGGCACAGCGCCCGCTGTTGAAGCAGCGGGGATACCAGACCCAGCAGCAACCGCCTGCACTTTCCCTGACGCCAATTTATCGAGGTGAGTTTCGAGTTGAGCAAAAACAGGCATCACCTGCTGCACGAGTTTTTCTCCCTCTTCATTCCTCAAGCCGAAAGGCCCCTCCAGTCGCCCCAGCAAGTCCTTAAGCGTATCAACTCCCTTTAAAAATAGGGATTCTGCCGTTTGGTCAACCTGCTTGACGGGCCCGTCCTTGAGCACCTTAAAACAATCTTCCAAACGGTGAGCGGTTGTTTTAATACTATCTAAGCCAAGCATAGCCGCCCCTCCTTTCACGGAATGGGCGGCTCGAAACATCTCTTGGACGCTTTCGGGGTCTTTCATTGTGGACTTTAAATCCACTAAACCATTTTCTAGAGTATCGAGGTGCTCCTTAGCCTCCTCTATAAACAAACGCATTATTCGGTCTTGCTGATCTGACACGACAGTCCTCCTAACAATCTGTGCACCCTCCAGAAAGCACCCTCTTCGCGGGAGAAAACACGACTCCTGCCAAAAGTCGGAAGCTCCCATGCAAAACATTCTAGCCTGCCTCAGCTAGCAGACTCAAAATACTCGTATCAGGGCAATCTTAGCTCTCAAACTGGTGCGGTGGAGATTGAGGCTAGAGTTCTGAGGGAGTATCTGGAGCGACTTCAATACCCATTCCTTGTTTCATCATCTGCTGATTCGTAATCAAGTCGCTTAACTCCTTGACTTCGACGCCGATGTCTTGGCAAGCCTTTTTCAGTTCCCGCTCGAAGGTGTTGAGGTCGCCTCCGTAGCCGCAAAGCTTCGCGGCTGTGGCGATTCCTTGTTGGGCGTTAGCTTTGGCGCAGTCGATCAATTCAATGCCTTTGAGGGGTTGGGAGGATGCCATAATTTCAAGCCACAATTTATATTTTCTCCCACTGTACCTAGAACGTTGAGGTCGATCGATCTATCGAAAGGCATGAAAAATCCTGCCTGTGCTAAGTGTTGCCAATTCATAGCTATTTGTATGGGATTTCCCGACCAGATAGCAGTAGTTGCGATTTTCTAACCCCCATATTCCCAGCAAAAACAAGGTTTTTGCGTAAGTCCTCATATTTATTGACAAAACGAAGTCATAACGAGTATGATTTAGCTATAAGTAAAAAAGAGAGCCGCCATGAGGATAGAAGAAATTCCCCTCAACCAGATTCGCCGCCCCCTGCCGCGAGTCAACGACCAAACCAAAGTCGCCGCCCTCATGGAATCGATCCGCGAGGTAGGTTTAAACGAACCCATCGACGTGCTAGAAGTAGATGGTCAGTATTACGGATTTTCCGGCTGCCACCGGTACGAAGCTTGCCAGCGTCTCGGTTTAGAAACTATCCGCTGTAATGTACGCCGAGCTCCCCGTGCGGTGTTGCAGATGCACCTAGCCTGAGCCTCTCAAGAGAAATTCACCACGCAGGCAAACATTCAATCGCCCAAACCTTTCTAAGATATTCGATCGACAATCACTAATAACAAGCTAAAAACCTATGACTACCAACAATCACAAACAACATCTTTACCCCACCCGGATCGATATGTCAGCCGCCACCCGCTCTCAAGTAGTGGGGTTGCTCAACGCCACGCTGGCAACGACTCTGGACTTAAAAACTCAAGTCAAGCAAGCTCACTGGAACGTCAAAGGCATGGACTTCTACCAGTTGCACTTGCTATTTGACGAAATGGCAACAGAACTCGAAGAATACATCGATTTGGTTGCCGAACGGGTCACAGCTTTGGGCGGTTTGGCTGTAGGAACAGCCCGCACAGCCGCCGCAGATTCCATCCTGCCAGAGTTTCCTTTCGACATTTTAGATGGGAAAGAATACGTGACGGCTTTAGCCGATCGCTACGCACCCTACGCCCAACACCTGCGAGTCGCCATAGATAAAGCAGGCGAACTCGGCGATGCCGATACAGCGGATCTGTACACCGAAATTTCGCGGACAATTGACAAGCGTTTGTGGTTCCTAGAAGCGCATTTGCAAGGTTCTGCGACAACTGCAACAGCCGCCGCCGAAAAAGTTGCCGTCAAATAGCCACAAAAACAGTTGTGGGGTGGGTGTCCGAGCCCGCCCCACAGATGTATTTCCTTAAGGCTCGTGACAGTTTACGATCGAGAATATGTCCATTTATTAATTTGGATGAGTTTTTCGTGACTGCCAATATTCCAGATTATGCTCCTCAAATGCAACGCCTGATGGAACAGGCGGGGCTTTCGAGCGATCGAGAACTCAGCCAAAAAGCAGGAGTTTCCGAGATCCAGCTAAGTCGCCTGCGTCGCGGTTTAGCTTTGCAAACCAGAGCCGACATCCTGCTCAAAATTAGTCAAGCTTTGCAAATTTCCTTAACCGAACTGCTGGCAACCTTGACCCCAAACTATGTAGAGTTAGAACCGGCACCACCGACAGCCCTAGAACAAGAATATCAGCGCCTGCAAGCTTCGATCGAACAGCAGCGAGAATCTTTGATGCAGGAATTCCAGCTATCTAGCGTGCAAATTTTAGAATCTTGGATGTTGCAGTGGCCGACTGCTGCGAGCAAAGCTCAGGAAAATCACAACTTGCGGGCTCAGAAACTACTGCCCTTGCTGCGGCCTGTCGAGCAGTTATTGGAGCATTGGGGAGTGGAGTCGATCGCCCCAGTCGGAGCCCAGATTCCCTACAACCCCCAACAGCACCAGCTCATGGAAGGAACAGCCGAACCCGGAGAACCCGTCAAAGTCCGCTACACAGGGTACAGACAAGGCGACAAACTGCTCTACCGCGCCAAAGTTAGCCGAGTTTAATTAATACCAGAAGGCCTTGGGCAGAACCAAGATTGTCCCTATCTCAAAATTCACTCCCGGCGAAGCGCTGCGACTGAGATCGGCGTTACGATCCGCGACGAGGAGCATCTTTTGCACTCAAAACTATTCTCCCGCTTTCAGGCTTTGGCGCTTTCCCCCTCTCTTATTTGGATCGGAGTCCATCTCGCAGCTATACTAGCCTAGTCTGGCTAGAAATTCTGACATTCCCACCGCAAAATATGAGTCCTGTAGTTAAAATTATTCAGCCCTCTGGCATTTTAGACGGCACCAAGGCAAGTCAATTCCGCCAAGAGATTAGCGACCTAGTGGAAGCGGGAGCCGATGTGGTATTGATAGACTTCACTGATGTGACATTTATGGATAGTTCTGGTTTGGGCGCTTTAGTCTTGGCGCTCAAAACAGTCCGGGCCGCTGGGAGTCAATTAGTTGTCTGTTCTATCAACGAGCAAATCCGCATCTTATTTGAACTCACCAGCATGGATCGAGTTTTCGAGATATTTCAGACCCGCGATGCTTTTAATAGCAAAATTCTCTCAACTAACTAAATCTTTGGGCTGCTGCCTTTGTGCTATTTGGTCACAGATGCACTGCAAGAAGTCAGCTAGCCAAAGTTTACCTTGAGTAAAGACCAATCATCATCAAAAACTGCTTTAGCGTTCAACTTTTGAATGTAGTTCAAAACCAGCTCTAACTGGTCGGCACTTGCACCGTTGTAAGCTGCTAACAGGTCTACGAAAGGGTCAAGCCCCCAGATATTGCCGTCAGGTTGGTGGATCTCGTATACCCCGTCGCTAAAGATGTAGAGAGTGCTCAAATCCTCTACATCGCAGCAATTATCGACATAGGGGGCGTCAGGGAACATCCCGACCGGCATTCCGGGGGTTTTTAATCGCTGGATTTTAGCGGTGCTCGCAGGGGACTGGGAAATCAACACGGCTGGTGGATGGCCGGCGCTAGCATAAACTAGCTGGCGAGAAATGCGGTTGTAAACGCCGTACCAGATGGTGAAATACTTGTCATTTTGGTAGCTCATCTGGAAGGTGGTGTTGAGGGCCCGCAAAACGTCGCTGGGTTTGTAATAGTCTATGTTGGGGAGCGTGCGCGATCGCAGCAAATTCAGCACCGCCACAGAAGGCAGCGCCGCCCGCAAACCGTGACCGGCTACGTCGAGCAAGTAAATCGCCAAATAATCGGCATCTAGCCAGTTGTAGTCGAAGCAATCTCCACCCAACTGCCGGGAGGGAATGAATTTTGCCTCAATGCTGAAAGGTTCCGTCATCGGATCTGGCAGCAACGATTGCACGTACTCGGCGGCCTCGGCTAACTCTGCTTCCAGACTTTGCTTGGCTATTTTCAAATCTCGGCTGAGTTGGTGCAGCCGCAATCCGGCGCGTACTCTCGCCTGCAATTCGTTGAGTTCAATCGGCTTCGAGATAAAATCGTCTGCACCGGCGTCGAGGCCTTTGACTCGATCGGCGATCGAACCCAAAGAAGTCAACAAAAAGAATTGTGTAGTTGACAGATCCGGATCTGCCTTAACTCGACGGCAGACATCGATGCCGGTCAAGCGCGGCATGATCCAATCGCAAATTATCAAGGCCGGACGCAATTTTTGCGCCTGGGCTACACCGTCTTCGCCATTGCTTGCTACTGTTACTTCGTAACCCTGTTTTTTCAGGGTTCTTCTCAGTAGTTCTTGAACAGCCGTATCATCGTCAATAACCAGAATTTGAAACATGGGCACTTAGGTACTACAAGTTTTTCAAGGTCTGGGGGTCATTTAAAATATATCCTGTCAGCGCCCTTGTCTGAGATTGAGTATAGTTGATTGACATCGCTTTCGAGATAATTGCTTTTGAGGACAGGTCGTTGAGTCCAATTTACGTTAAAATTTGATAGAAATTTGGCGCGATCGAACTTCACTCAGTTTATACTCAGAATATAAATTTTTATAGACTTTTATTTGCCACAGGCTCTGGTTGACATAAAAATGCTATTTATGGTATAGTGACCAACCGATTAGTGGATTAGACATTTATCCACGGCCCACCAAAGCTAGTATCCTCAAACTACCATTCAATTTTGCCGTCGTTATACTTTGTCTCGTTTTATTTTATCGGGTTGTATTTTGTCTCGTTGTATTTTGCCCACCGGCCGATGAAGAACTTCTGTGGTGAGCGTGATTGAATTAAAGGGTAAGGGTTCCGAAAAGTTGCCGATGCTAAAAAAAGCGGATATTCAAGTCAATACAGGTCTGAATGGATTAAGCTGGGTTTTGTCGTGGTTTGCACAATTGTACGACTCGCGAATTCCTACAAGTGTGTGGATAAGGTGTCAGTTGGCTTTGGCTGAGGGCTTTACGAATGCGGTGCGTCACGCCCACAAGGGCAAACCAGCGGATTTGCCTGTTGACATTCAGGTGGCTGTGTTCGCTGACTCTTTAGAGATTAAAATTTGGGACTCGGGCGATCCGTTTGATTTAGAGAAAAAAATCAAAGATATTGCGGAAAAAGTCGATATTCACTCTCCGGGCGGGCGGGGCCTAAAATTGATCAAAGACATCGCAGACAGTATTAGTTACGAGAGAATGGCTGATGGACGAAACTGTTTGTCGATGGTCAAAAATTATACTCCTGTCTCAAGGCCGAACAATGAAGATGATATTTTGGAAGTGGTAGAGGAAATTTCTGATTAATGGGTTGATCGGATTTTAAACGCGCGACAGAGGATTAAGCCACAGCAGAATTGTCCGTTTTAATTCATTTAATTCTCGATACACTTCTTGTTTGACCCACTGCCCGATCGCGTCGAAAGGTGTAAAAATTTGACCCACAGGCCAGCTAACATCTTGCCCCAAGGGCGTTTGGTGGTTGCCTGCTAGAGTCTGAACGGTAATCATGTCGGGAAATCGTGCTTTTAGCAGTTTGGTCAAAAGCAGGGTTTGGTCGATGTTGTCGCCGTTAAATTTGACTAAAAGATTGCGCCGAATTTGATAGCTATCTTGGACGAGGCGATTAGTCTCTTGCGGGGAAGGGGTAAACTCGACGTTAAAGACAGGGGAAATTTGCTCGACGATCGGGATTGCTTCGGATGCCGCATAATTGTTGAAAGAAATCAGAATATTGCCTGCCCTTTCTATGTCAAACACCGAACCAATCAGGAGGTGGAGTTTGCATCCCATGCTGTGTCCCATACCGTAAATGGGGAGATAGGAAGATTTGAGCAATTTAGTGGCGCGCAGGCGATCGAGGGCATTTTCAAATTTGTTGAGGACATCGCGGGCGATCGCAATATGATCCAAAGTATTGACAAACGGCGTTGCTACTACAACATATCCTTGATTCCCCAAAGCCTCTAACAGCCAGCGATAGGTGAGTTGCGGTGCTGTCGCCACAAATGCACCACCGAGAAAATGTACGATCGCGATCGGTCTTGACGGAATTAATACCCAGTTGCCAGAAATTTCTTGCCAGTCCATAAATTCAATCTAATTCCAAATAAAAAGGCGATCGTCCTCTGAAGGTAAAAGGCAGAATGTTTTATAAATTTTTGCTTTTATTTTTTGCATCAAAAAGGGGTTTGCTACCCATTTTTTAATTCCAAAAACTTTCCTTTTTACTTATACATTATTTATTCTAACTGTTGTGATGGCAAATAGCACGGCTGGCGATCGCTGCTATTAGTGCCTTGTATAGGCTTGAAGCTAGTGGCAGAATAAATCAAGACTGACATCCGATCTCGCAAAAATTTTTATATTGTCTGCCACTGCACGGCTGCAAGCCGCTGTAGCTGGTATTGCGGGTAATTGACCCGACAGAATATTCGCAGTCAAATACGGATCAAGACCCCAACATCGCGTATTAATCAGCCCCTAGGCGATCGGCTTTGATTTGGCTTTATTGGCAGCACCTAATTTCTTGACTAAACCCGCATATAGCAGTTCTCAATCTTGGTGAGGTATACCCTATGCTTTATGCTCTATGCTCTATGCCCCCTTATCAAGCGTGCACCTCATGTTACTGAGAAAGGCTATACAACTATAACATCCTTTAGGATCAACCCCCGATTTCAGACGATCGCTGGGAGTTTAATTCTGCACAATGACCAATACCTTCTGCCGTTTGATGACTCAACTTTTCGTGAGTTTTCATCCATTTCCACTTGTGCACAGTAGCTTGAGGATTGAGCACTGTGGTAGCCACGCCGTAAACAATAGTCGGCAAAACCTCCCGATTTAACCAACTTTGTCCCACCTTTCTCATGTAGTGCAGTGCCAAAACTTCTCGAAATTTGTTAAGCCTTTGCAAAAGCGGCAAATTCTTAAAACATAACTCTTCGTACTCCTGGAGTGATAACTCTTTTTCTCCCCGCAAGCGCCGCAGTTGGTTTTCCTTGACACAATCAGAAGCTATGCGCTTCTTCAGCCAGTGTTTATCTGTGAGAGAGTTCCCTCTAATTCGATAATTTCCCAAAGGTTCTGTCGCCGCTAGCAAGCCATACTTTTGAGCAAGTTTAGTAAATAACTCTGTATCTTCTCCTACCTGCCAATCTTCTGCAAAGCCGCCTTCTTGGAGTAGAATAGAGCGATAGACTACAACAGAAGACGGGAAAACCCACGGACTTTCGCCTGTCTCCTTAATCGCCTGCATTTCTGCTTTAGTTGTAGGATAGGTGGGAATGTAACTCAACTTGTTGCCGCGCTTGTCTAAATATCGCAAAGCGTGAGCCACAGCTTTGACTTCGGGATTGTCTGCGAGCATCTTTAAACAAACTTCTAACTTATTGGGTTCCCAGGTATCGTCGCTGTCGATAAACGCTACATACTCGCCTGTGGCGCGATATATCATTAAATTTCTCGACTTAGAAACCCCGTAATTTTGAGGATTCCTGAAGTATTGAATTCTCGAATCTTGCTCGACCAGCTTAGCAGCAACTTTGTCAGTAGTGTCAGTAGAGCAGTCATCAACAATTAAAACTTCTAAATTTTTGTGGGTACCATTGAGTACGGAGGCAACTGTCTCGGCCAGAGTGTCGGCAGCATTGAATGCAGGAATGATTACACTTATTTTTTGGCTATTCATAACTTGCATTAAGGTGTGGTTTGGTAGTTGTTCACCGAAGTATAGTATCGAAGCCTACACTCTGACTCATTTACGTGCAAGTACCTGTAGTCAGAAAACTTGCCTACATACTGCCAATATAACAGGTTTACCAACGTGAGTGTTATCTACCATAAGGAGGGGACAGCCCTTAGCAGGCGGAGTGCAGACTATTAATTGGCGGGCAATTTTTCAGACACAAAGGCGACGGCTGCGATGGATTGAGGGTTTTGTCCGGGGACTGGAGCTGTCCTAAATTCGATCGCATTTTTTTGCTTTAATAGGACTTACCAAGAAAAACCCGACCTCACCCAAAATTATTGGTTTGATAACTATATAGCTACTAAAAAATTGCAGTTATGACTCAGTTCGATTCCGGTTAATCGCTAATCATAATTTTTTTATTGCGCCAAAACTGGGAATGAGGAATTTGAAATTTTCCTCCAAACCTAATTACAATTATTTGATAAATTTCTATATCAAGAGTCAGTAAAACATGGTTTACTGATTAACCGAAAGTCGAAAAAATTCCCAAAAAAAGCTATAACTAAGTCTGTTCCAGCAATCGTAAATCATTTGTGAATTTCTTACTGCCTCCCTTGGTAAAGTTGGGGTGGGGTAAAAAAATACGACTCATTTGGAATTACTCTATGTGTTGCCTTACCCTAGCCATCACCTAAAATACTGATTGTTTTGCTGTTGCTTAATCAGCCTAGGGAACAAAAATAATTGGAAAATTCAGAAGCTTTGTGAACCAGGGTTTATATGATTGGCATCTTTAGTTTTTCCTACCTTAAATCAGCCACACCCTTTTTCTGAGTTTATCAGCTTTTTTGAAATCGGTATTCTATCAAAAAAACTGCTTTTGCAAACTTGTTTAATTATTAAATTGCCACCGTCTGTCCCTGATTTGTCTCTTCCTCTTGTACCCCGATCGCCTCCCAGGGTCAAATCGTTTTCCCGTCTGCCATAACAGGTAATTTATCTGCGATTGAACTTAGTACCGCTAGGTTTTAGGGAAGATGCTCCTAAAAGTATACTATAAAAAATCCTCGCCTCACGCGTAAAAAATGTTGCCAAATTTCTTGAGCAAAGTGCGAATTTATACTTCTTGCCTAACTGTCTTGGTGTTGGGTAGCTGCCAGCAACAGCTACAGCCAACCTTGCAGCAGCAGCGCAGCCAACAGGGGATGGCAGTTTCGGCTCACCCTCTGGCGAGCGCTGCAGGGCTGGCCCTGCTGCAACAGGGCGGCAATGCAGTGGATGCGGCGGCTGCTGCGGCTTTGGCGATTTCGGTGGTGGAGCCTTTTTCGGCGGGTATCGGTGGCGGGGGTTTTTTACTGCTGCGGCGGGCGGAAACGGGGACTGCGCAAGCGCTGGATTTCCGGGAACGAGCTCCGAAACGGGCGGCGCGGGATATGTACCTCGACAAGCAAGGCAAGGTGCGCCAAAGGGCAAGTCTGGACGGGCATTTGGCGGCGGGTATTCCGGGTACTGTTGCTGGACTTTATACGGTGCACCGCGAGTATGGTAAGTTGCCTTGGGCCCAGGTGGTGGCGCCAGCGATCGCCCTGGCTGAAAAAGGCTTTCCGGTAAGTTCGCGGTTTACGACGGCTACCGGGCGACGACAGGATGTGCTCAAAAAAAACCGGGCGGCGCTGGAGGTTTTTACTCGCGGTGGCATTTTATACCAGCCGGGTGAGCTTTTGGTACAGCGGGATTTGGCGCGGACTTTGCGGCAGATTGCGCAAAATCCGCAGAGTTTTTATACCGGGGACATTGCGCGGGCGATCGCCGCCGACATGGCTAAAAACGGCGGTATTATCACTCTGGAAGATTTGAAAAACTATACGCCGATTTGGCGGAATCCGGTTTGTGGCAACTTTCGCACTTATGAAATTTGCGCGATGTCGCCTCCTTCTTCCGGCGGCGTTCATTTGTTGCAAATCTTAAATATTCTGGGAGATACGGAGCTCAAGAGTTTGGGAAGGCAAAGTCCAGATACTTTGCACTTACTGGCGGAGAGCATGAGGATTGCTTATGCCGATCGGGCTGAGTATTTGGGCGACCCGGATTTTGTGAGTGTACCGGTCAAAGCTCTGACTAGCAGGAATTATGCCAAATTGAGACGATCGCAAATCCAAATGTCAAAAGCCCGACCCTCCAGCGAGGTAAAGGCTGTTGACACTGAAACTTTGAACCGTCTCCTGTGGGAGTCTCCGGAAACTACGCACCTTACGGTAGTTGACAAAGAGCGCAATGTAGTAAGCTTGACATTTACGGTGAATGGCGGTTTTGGGGCTGGAGTCGTGGCCGCGGGTACGGGAATTTTGCTCAACAACGAGATGGATGATTTTGCAGCGGCGCCGGGAGTGCCGAATTTGTTTGGTTTGGTGGGCGGGGAGGCAAATTCGATCGCCCCGGGCAAAACTCCTTTATCGAGCATGACGCCGGTCATCGTGACAGAAAATGGCAAATTTCGCCTCGCTGCAGGGGCTCCCGGAGGCAGCACGATTATTACCACGGTGTTGCAAATTGTACTGAACGTATTGGTTCACGACATGAATGTCGGCGATGCTGTGTCTGCACCTCGGATACACCACCAGTGGCAACCCGATCGGCTGAGGGTGGAACGGGGAGGTTTTGAGGCTGCAACGCTTTCGGAGTTGCGGCGGCGGGGACACCAGATTGTTGAAGGTGACGGCTGGGGCAATGCCAATGCGATCGTCCGGACTGCAGACGGTTGGTTGGAAGGGGCTGCCGATCGGCGTGGCGAAGGAGAAGCAAGGGGGTTTTAGTCAACAGTCAGTCGATTAGAGATTTTAGAGCGGGGCGAGACTTTGGCGACTCGACGATTTTAGATTTACTCCACAGATGAATCTGGAATGTTGAACTCGGATCAAAAATTTTGATCTCTCTACGACAGGAATCGGGGGCTCCTATGGTTTTTTTGGGCGAAGTCATCTTTCATAAGTCATTAGCTATTAGTCATTAGCTATTAGTCATTAGCTATTAGCCATTAGTCATTTTGGAGAGCGCCAACGGTATCAAAACCCGGTTTTTTGGGTCTCCAGTGCGTAACTCCTGAAATTATTAGTCTGTGTAAGTGTATTTTTGCATCCGTATTTTTGCGCTGAAGTTTAGAGGCTGAATAATTGCCAAGAACTACCCAAAAAATTAGCCCCAAAAAACGTATATACACTTATGTGTAAAGTTATTGTAAAGGCCCTAGACATTGATACTTATATAATGTAAAAATGAAGTTGGGCATTGGATCAGGTTTGTATCTTCCAGGAAAAATTTATGATAATTACTCACAAAATTGCTGGCTTAACAGCTACATTAACTACTGCTATGAGTTTGTTGGCAGCGCCAGCAATGGCATTTTCGGTAGGGGCAACTAATAACACTGAGACTTTAAAAAATAATTTATTGGGGACTAATACAGCCGGGTTGAGTAATTTCTCTGTTTCAATTACGGGTAATTCGGCTGCTTTTGGTACTTTCACTAATGACCCCTTCGGTTTGACATCAGGTGTTGTTCTGAGCACTGGTAAAGTCACCGATATACCGGGTCAGAATCGGAAAGATAACTTCACGACACAGGACAGCGATTTAAGCACGGATTTTGGTGCTAAGGGTGAACAAGGGGATCTGACTCAGCTAAACCTCAGCTTTTTTGCTAATAGTACGGTTGAAAAATTGTTCTTTCAATATGTATTTGCTTCTGAGGAGTTTCCTGAGTTCGGCGGTTCTAAATATAATGACGATTTTGAACTGCTGTTGAACGGCACTAATTTGGCAAAATTGAGCGACGGAAAAAGAGTTACGATTAATAATCTTGTTCCAGATCCATATAATCGCTCTAAAGATCACCCCGACTATATTAACAACCCAAGTTTGACAGGTATTGCTGCTAACATCGTTAAGCTGGACGGTTTTACTAAAGTTTTAGGTTTTGAGGGTTTGCTCAAGCAAAATCAGACGAATGTTCTCAGTATCCGCATTAAAGATGTGGGCGATGGCAAGTTAGATTCTGCTGTATTTATTCAAGGCGGTTCTGTGGGGACGGTTCAACCTGAACCGGTTCCCGAACCGATGACTGTGGGGGGTTTGATGGCGGGAGGCGCTATGCTGGCTGCTGGACGAAAGTTACGCAATCGCCGTGGCGGAAGTAATTAATAAGTAAGTAGGTCGGCGAAAAAAAACAAAACTATGTTAAGATACATAAAGAAAGGTATAGCTTTAGTGAGATAATTAATATATGGGCGCTCGATTAAGAGTATTTCTGACTCAAAAGCAAGACAAAACCCTATTTAATCTGAGAACGGCGAAAGTACCACAGAAAGTCAAAGATCGAGCAGAAGTAATCAGGTTAAACGCAAATGACTGGTATGTTGAGAAAATAGCTACTCACTTTAACTGGGCTTCACAAACAGTGAGAGCAGTCTTACATAAATGGGAAGAATTTGGTATAGAAAGCCTTTGGGAAAAACCAGGTAGAGGGGTAAAAGCCAAATGGAAAGAAGAAGATATAGAGTTTTTGTCAGAATGCTTAAAAAAAGAACCACGTACATATAACAGTTTTCAATTAGCTGATAAATTAGAAAAAGAGCGCTCTATTAAATTAAGTCCCGACCGACTAAGACGGGTACTAAAAAAAAAGGGTAAGCTGTTGTGCATTTAAAACGCATAGTGGTATAATATAACATAATGATATTCAGACAAAGTGAATGCCTGCTA
>NZ_JAUPTE010000045.1:0-49626 GCF_036701705.1 Microcoleus sp. w1-18aA5
GATTTGTAAACAATCGATTCAATCATCACAAGCGTTTCAGGTTGTTCTACATTCACAACTCAAATAGACTTGCTATATCTTGACCGATACAATAGTTACCGTCAGCGTGAATTTTCTGCAAAACGGGAGTAATTGAATCTGTTAGCAGGATGCTTTGGGGATGTTCTTGAAAATTTTTCACAAAACTACCGTCGGATTCTGGTAGCTGAGTGTGGTCGGGTCAGCCTGTGGGATTGTTTTCTACATCTAGGGTGAATTTCATAGTTTTATTTAGACTGTAGGAGTTTTTGGTAGGGAGAGCAATGAAGGTTTTAACTGAAATTATAACTATTGATGCCAGATATCAGTTATCACCAATTGTTTGAATTAGGAATTTCTTTAATTCGGTATTTTCTTCCTGTAAAAGCAGTTCCGATCGCCATTCGTTCGGATGGATTTTGCCGTATTTTTCGGGTAAGGTGACGCCGTGATAAGCATAGAGGCTGTATCCGTCAGCAAATTGAATGGCGGGCCCTCCTTCGGCGTGGAGGCGGTGTTCACTGTCGAAGGATAGAATGCGGGGACGATCGCACACAATACAAGTATTTTCAAAAGGATAAATCCACCCACAGTTGGCAACTAGCAACTGAAATGCTCTCCATTTAACTGGATCGCGATCGCCGTTTAATACTGAAATATAGAAATCACTTAACGCGCCGCGAGATATCGATGCGAAAAAAAATTTATTGATGTCATTATGTTGGTGTCTGGCAAACCTATCGAATTTACGCCATCTTTCGTGCCATGTATAAATTTGGGTGATTTGCCAGCGAAAATTGATACAACTTTCTAAACTGCCAAATGCTGACCACAGCAGCAGGTTGAAATAGTCTACCAATTGGTATCTTAGAAATCTAGATGCCTCTGTATTCACCAGAGAAAAAAAAACTCCTCTTTTCTGGTCACTATTTGAGTCAGAATTTTGTAGGTCAGATCATGGCCTAAAACTGCGGTTATTTCTTGTTTGATATTTCTCCCAGATGGAGATTTTTGGCAGGTTTCAAAAATTGGGATAAAGATGCGATCGAAAGCTGCACGGGGGCTATCACATATTATTATCTGCGGCTCTTTATAGCCGAGGGCTGCATAGGCAAATCTTACGGATTTTTTTGCTGCTGCTTCGCGCTCGATCGGCTCAGTAGAGAGTGCAATTTTTCGCCAGTTTTCTCGATAAACTGGAATCAGGGCTTGTTGTTGCGGGGTTAGTTGTTCGATCATCATTTTCCTCTAAGTCTGCAAACAATATTTCTCAAGAAGTAATTCTGTCTGCACCAACGCGCGATCGTACTTTAATACTTTGCATAACTCTGACCTCGTTAAGTTTGTACTGAAATTCAATCTTGTCAGGAATTACTCATCTATGCCAAACAAACCGGGTTTTTTACCGAATTTATGGGCGAGTCCGAAAGATTTTCGTCAAAAAACCCAGTTTGTGACCACCCGTGCGTCATTCTACCTTTATATTTAGGATTGGTGTATCTGATTAATTTCGCACACGCACCCGAGTTAATCCAAAACCAATTAATCGCGCGGGAATATTTCGCAAAATTGGTAACTGCAACAAAAGTGGCGGTGTAAACGGTCGATTTGTATCTAATGCCCCCTTAATAATTCGCTCCTGTACAAAGGATTGAAATGCTTGAATTACCCGCGTGGGCAACTCCCGCTGTCGCTGCACCTCTGCCAAATCCCACAGATGCAAGTGATTATTTTGCAGGGGGGTGCTGAGTACATTAGCCGCAACGACAGCATCTTGAATAGCATAGTTAATTCCCACACCGCCTACGGGCGACATGACGTGAGCGGCATCCCCAATTAAGAGTAAACCGGGATGATACCAGCGGGGAAGGCGACTCGATTCAACCGACAGAAAAGAAATTTGCGACCAATCTTTCAGTTGCTCAACCCTATCTGCAAATTCTGGTGCTAATTCAGCAACAGCTTTTTGCAAAGCTTCTATTCCTGATTCGCGCAATTTCTGATAGCTGCCTTTCAGAATAATGTAACCGAGTTGCCAATAATCCAAGCGGTCAATCATGGCTAATAAATGACCTCCAACAGCTCGACCTCCCACGCCGAAATTTTGGACATCATGGGGACTGCGCGGCAAACGAAACCAAAGAACATCCATCGGTGGGGAAGTTTTAATCGGTTCAAAACCTGCTAATTGGCGAAGGCGGGAAAAGCGACCATCTGCACCGACGGTGAGGGTCGATCGCACTTCATGCCATCCCCCGCGTCCCCGGTATCGAATTCCGCACACAACCCCATTTTCTACGATCATTTCTTGGACATTAGCTCCCATTACTAGCTGGAAACTGGGGTAGCGCTGCGCTTGGGCAGTGATGAATTCGAGAAACTTGACTTGGGGAAGGATAGTGATGTAAGGATACTTGGTTTTGAGACTGGACAAATCTACGATTGTGGCGGTATTTCCAGCAGCTTGGATAGTGAGTTTACGCATTTTTGTATGGGGCAATCCCAGCAATTTTTCTGCTAAACCCAATTGCTCCATAATTTCCATTACTGACGGATGCAGCGTATCGCCACGAAATTCTCGGTCAAAATCTTTGTGTACTTCTAGCAGCATGACGGGAATGTTTTGCCGCGCTAAAAGTAATGCTAAAACAGCACCTGCAGGCCCACCTCCCACAATGCAGCAGCTTGTTTGCTGCACGTCAACTATCGAGTGTTCTTGAGAGGATTCTGAATTTTGAACAGAGTTGACAGCCATATTTTTATGTTCCTGTTTGCTCAACAATCCTGCTAGCTGTTTTTAGTTTAGCAAAACGCATTAGTTAATCTATTATAAATTTTTTTTTGGCTGTCAAAAGATGGACATACACTGCTTTCCCAAGGTGACACTCCTACTCCTAAAGGCGATCGCCAATCCATCAGCGGATCGATCGCACCCCAGGCTCAGCCGCAGGTGAGGCAATCCCTCCGCAGCCCCCGCTTCTCGACGCGGTACAATAAATGCAATCATACTTAACGCTTATATTGAAAAGGCTACACACAACGCCACAGGAGACAACTGACGCATGGGTAAAGTAGTTGGCATTGACCTCGGAACAACAAACTCAGTAGTAGCCGTCATGGAAGGCGGCAAACCGGTTGTGATTGCCAATGCAGAAGGGATGCGGACAACTCCCTCGGTAGTCGCTTTCACAAAGGAAGGAGAACGCCTGGTGGGACAGATGGCCAGACGCCAGACTGTTCTCAACCCGCAAAACACCTTTTACGGTGTCAAGCGGTACATCGGACGCAAATATACCGAACTGACTCCAGAATCAAAGCGCGTCCCTTACACAACTCGCCGCGACGAAAACGGGAACATCAAAATCAAGTGTCCCCGCCTGAAAAAAGATTTTGCCCCAGAGGAAATTTCGGCGATGGTTTTGCGGAAACTAGCCGATGAAGCCAGTCGCTATCTGGGACAAGAGGTGACGGGGGCTGTAATTACTGTTCCCGCTTATTTCAACGACTCGCAGCGACAGGCGACGCGGGATGCTGGACGAATTGCCGGACTTGATGTCAAGCGGATTTTAAATGAGCCGACAGCGGCTTCTTTGGCTTACGGTTTGGAGAGGCGAGAAAGTCAAACTATTTTAGTGTTTGATTTGGGCGGCGGTACTTTTGATGTGTCGATTTTAGACGTGGGAGACGGAGTATTTGAAGTCAAAGCAACTAGCGGCGATACTCAATTGGGTGGCAATGATTTTGACTCTAAAATTGTTGACTGGTTGGCAGAACAATTCTTAGAAAAAGAAGGAATTGATTTGCGACGCAACCGGCAAGCTTTGCAGCGCTTGATCGAAGCGGCAGAAAAAGCCAAGATTGAGCTGTCTGGCGTCGGGGTCACGGAGATTAATTTGCCGTTTATCGATGCGAATGAAGACGGGCCTTTGCATCTGGAAACGCGGCTGACTCGCGGTCAATTTGAGGGACTGTGCACAGATTTGGTGCAGCGGTTGCGGCGGCCAGTAAAACAAGCTTTAGCTGATGCAAGTTTGAGTCCTTCTCGCATTGATGAAGTTGTGCTAGTCGGCGGTTCGACTCGCATTCCTTTGGTGCAGGAAGTTGTTCGCAGTTTGATCGATCGAGAACCGAATCAAAATGTGAATCCCGATGAAGTTGTGGCGGTGGGTGCGGCAATTCAAGCGGGGATTTTGGGTGGGGATGTCCGCGATGTGCTGCTGTTGGACGTGACGCCGCTGTCACTGGGTTTGGAAACGATCGGCGGGGTGATGAAAAAACTGATTCCTCGGAATACTACTATTCCCGTCAGGCGATCGGACATTTTTTCGACTGCTGAAAACAACCAAACTGTGGTAGAAATTCACGTCATCCAAGGCGAACGGGAATTAGGCCGAGATAATAAGTCTTTGGGACGGTTTAAACTAACTGGAATTCCGCCGGCACCGCGAGGGATTCCGCAGGTGCAAGTAGCTTTTGATATTGATGCTAACGGGATGCTGTTGGTGACTGCTTTGGACAAAACTACCGGCAGGGAACAAAGCATTACTGTGCAAGGTGCTTCGACGCTGAGTCAGCAGGAAGTGAATCAAATGATTCGCGATGCGGAACAGTTTGCTCAAGCTGATAAGTTGCAGCGGGAAAAGGTGGAAAAACGCAATCGCGCTGAAGCTTTAGCTTATCAAGCGGAGCGGCAGTTGCGGGAAGTTGCGCTCGATCGCGGAATGCAGTTTGCTCAAAGAAGCCGCCAGCGAATTGAAACTTTAATTCGGGAATTGCGAGACAGTTTGGAACGCAATGATGAACGGGGAGTTGACCAGATTGGTTCGGATTTGCAAGATGCTCTTTACGATTTGAGCCGAGAAGTTTCAGCTTTTGCTGATGATGACGATGATGACGATTTCTTTGAGTCTGTGAAGCGGACTTTTACGGGCGACGGTACGAAGCGGCGCAGCGATGACAGCAGCTATTATACCAATGCTAAGCCTTACAGGCGATCGACTGTCGATCCAATTCCCGATCGCCCATACGATCGACCCTATGATCGCACCGGTGATCGTATGGGCGATCGTATGAACGATCGTTCATACGATCGTAGAAGCAGTGCTAATCGCCCCACTCGCCCTTATCAAAATCAAAGCGACGATTGGGATGATGACGACGATTGGCTGTAATTAGTGGTTAGTCATTAGTCCCTAGTCATTAGTCCCTAGTTTGAAGCAGGGAAGCAGGATGACTAATGACTAATGACTAATAATAATTAATGACTAATGACTAATAACTAATGACTAACTATGCAGAATTTTCGCAATTACTATCTAATTTTGGGAGTGCCCAAAGATGCCACGGCTGATGAGATAAAAAAAGCCTATCGACGGCTAGCAAGACAGTTGCACCCTGACGTAAATCCAGGTGATAAATCTGCTGAAGATAGGTTTAAGGATATTAATGAAGCTTATGATATTCTTTCCGACCTCGACAAGCGCGCTCAATACGATCAGTTTAGTAAATTCTGGAAACAAAAAGGATTTCAAGGAAAGCAAGGGGTGCGACTTCCCAATTTCAAAACTTGGGGAAACAGTAAAACTACCCGCAAAAAACCGGCCGAAGAGGTAGATTTTAGCGATTACTCGGATTTTAATAAATTTCTCGACCAAGTGCTCGGAAGGCGGCGGGAAGTGAGGATGGCGACAGCGAATGATGCAGCGGGAGTAGCCTCCTCTGAACCGTGGAGTACGGCTTCTAAGAAAACGAGTTATGTTGCTAATTCTCGTCCACCTAGAAGGGATTTTGACGATCGCGAAATGCGACGAGAAACAGACGATCGCGAAATGCGACGAGAAACAGACGATCGCGAAATGCGACGGGAAATTAGGGAAACAGTCGATCGCGAACCCAGAAGAGACATTGAGGCCAGGCTAACTCTGCCTTTGGAAAGGGCTTATTCGGGTGGTACTGAGCGAATTCGTCTGGAAGACGGGAGAGCGATCGAGGTAACTCTGCCTCCTGCTATGGTATCAGGTCAGCGGATTCGCTTGCGAAATCAAGGTATGGGCGGCGGAGATTTATATTTGAAAATCACAGTTTCTCCCCATCCCTTTTTTCGCTTGGAAATGTCAGATATTTGCTGCGAATTGCCACTGACTCCCAGCGAAGCGGTGTTAGGCGGAGATATTGAAGTACCGACGCTGGACGGCCTGGTAAAGATGAAATTGCCACCGGGAGTAACCTCTGGAAAGCGGTTGCGGCTGGCTAACAAGGGCTATCCGACAGGAAATGGCGATCGGGGCGATCAATTGGTAGAAATTCAGGTGTTAATTCCCAAAGAAATTAGTGAGGAGGAACGGGAATTATACGAAAAGTTGCGGCAGGTTGAGTCTTTTAAACCGCGTCAGGATTTATCGATTTAATGTAGACTACGCAATGCGCCAGTTTAATTTTGTAGGGGCGCAATAATGCGCGCCTTACTACTAATGGTGTACGAAAAATTAGGAGAGGCTTGGCTAAATTTTACTGACATATCAGATTTAGCCACTTGCCTGTAAATAGATAATAACAAATCCGTTGGTATCGGAATTATTCATCTCTCTCTTCTCTTCCTCCGCACCCTCTGCGGTCTCTGCGGTTTAATAACTCCGAAACAACCGTAAACAATATGATTTGTCGCCAGAATAGCCGTTAGCGGAGCCCTCGAAGAGGATCGCACTTTCAGCAATCCTGGAGCGCATAAGTAAAACTAATGTTGTGATTATTCCTGAACTAGCAGAGAATTAACAATAAGGTAATTTTCCCACAATCAGGAGCAGTCTGCCGCGATGACTCAAATGCCCCCTCAATGCAACAATCTGCAAGAGCAAGTTGACTCCTTACTGCAACTGCTGCGTCAGGAATCGTCTTTGCGACAACAAGATATCACGGCAGTAGAAGCTTCTCTGAAAAAGGCAATTTCTCCTGAGTTTGAAATTGTGTTTGCTGGCGCTTTCAGTGCGGGAAAATCGATGCTGATTAATGCTTTGCTGGAGCGGGAATTGCTCTACAGTGCGGTCGGACACGCGACAGGTACGGAATGTTATATCGCCTTTGCTGAGCCGGAAAAAGAGCGCGTGGTTCTCACTTTTTTGAGCGAGTTTGAGATTAGCCAGCAAGCTTCTGTGCTTTGTCATCAGTTAGGTTTAGCTACTGAAGTTAATATTAATCAAACAGATGTAGTGTCGCTGTTGTCTCAGGGATGTAACATAATTATTGAAAGGGAAGGCGGCGAAAATAAATCGGAATTAGCCAAAAAAGCTAAGGCTTTGATGCTGCTGTTAGAAGGTTTTGAGGCAAATCGCGATCGCATCCAAACTCTCGAAAACGCTACCTACTCGATGGAACAGTTTAACTTTTCCAATCTCAAGGAAGCTGCTAGTTATGCCCGTCGCGGTAGTAACAGTGCTGTACTCAAGCGAGTTGAATATTACTGTTATCATCCGCTGCTACAAGATGGCAATATTATTATCGATACGCCGGGAATTGATGCGCCGGTGCAGCGGGATGCAGAATTGACTTATGATAAGATTGAAAGCCCGGATACTTCGGCGGTTGTCTGCGTTTTAAAAGCGGCTTCGTCTGGGGAAATGACGACAGAAGAAACCGAGTTGATGGAAAAAACACGGGGAAATCCGGGAATTCGCGATCGACTGTTTTACATTTTCAACCGCATCGACGAAACTTGGTACAACACGCAACTGCGACAGCGCTTAGAAAATCTGATTAATTCCGACTTTCGCGATACTGCGAGAGTTTACAAAACTAGCGGGTTGTTGGGATTTTACGGGAGTTTGATTCGAGGGACAACAGGGCGCGATCGCTTTGGTTTAAATACAATCTTTGCCACCAGTCAAGGGCGAGCTTCTGGAGATGATAAATTAGATTCTGAATTGCTCGGTAATAGTGAAGAAACTCCGCAATTTGTTAGTGAATTTAATCGCTACTGTGCGAATTCTGGCAAGTTATCTCCTAGCAAATTTCGGATTTCAGTGAACAGCTACGAAACACCCAATGAAAACTACGTGCGAATTCTTGCAGAGCAAGGACAACCATTAATTTCTCAATTAATTCAAGATAGCGGTATCGAAGATTTTCGCACAGCCATCACCCGCTACCTCACAGAAGAAAAACGCCCGCAACTGTTCAAAAATCTCGCTGACGACTTAGAAGACTTGTGCATTCAACTGCGGAAACATTACCAAACAATTCAGCGGAATTTGGACAGCCAGCCCCGCGAAATTGAAGCGATGAAAGCACAGGAACTTTTGCGACTAAATCAGGAATTGCAGCAAGTCGGACAGGATTTCCGGGAACATATCGCCGAAGAAGTCAATGAAATGATTATGAACAGATGCGATATTTTCGATATAGACTTTCGGCAATTGCAATCTCGGATGATCCGCCGCTTGGATGAATTGTTAGACGGATTTTCTGTTGAGGCGGCTTACGGACGCACTTTGCGGAATCATCCCCGCAATGCCACAGCACCTTTAATTGCTGTTTTAGTTGAAGCGCTTTATTATTTAGCGAATCAGTTGGAAGATATTTTAGTAGAGGCTACTAAGTCACTGGTTGATAATTATTTCCAGTATTTGAAAGATAGCGTTCGCAAGTCGGAATACTATCGATTACTTTATCGGTTGTTGGGGAACGACGGGGGAATTGAACAGCAGTTAGAGGAGTTATCAAAGCGGGTTTCTGATGCTTTGGTAAATGCGGCGGGCGTTGAGTGCGATCGCTACGTGCGAGAAAGTCCGCGTTTTTACGACGAAGGCACATTTTCAATTTATCAATTCCGGGAAACATTGCAGCAAACTTCTCAAGGTTTCGACTGCGAAAACATGGTGGACGCCCAACCGGCAATTCGACAATTATTGCGGCTAGATTTCGAGCCGAAAGTATCTAGAACTATTCGGCAAACTTTCCGCCAAACTGTCAATCAAACTCTGAAAGAGCATTTGTTGCCGCTGGCCCAAAAGCAAGCTGATGATATTTTGCAGAAATACAGTCAAGCCCGCGATTATTTAGAGCAAACTTTGGCACAGGAGGCGGAGGAAAAGATTGCTGGGAATCTGCGGCGGCAAGCTGAGAATGAGCAAAAGATTCAAGAGTACGATCGGGCGGTTTCTGGGATTAATAGTTGTTTGCAGGCGATGAAGCTGCACGAGCATTTGTTGCCTGTAATTGGGCAAAATGATAGTGGTTCTGTGGATGGTGAATGATTGGAATGGGAATGGGCGTAATTGGAAATCCGGCGATTGGAAATCGCGGCTACACAGACAAAACCCGCCTGCGCGGGTTGAAAACATTCTTAGTCCGCGCAGGCGGACATTGTTTGTGTAGACGCGAATTCTATTCGCCCGGTATCTTTATTGTGTTTATTGTGCTATAATAGCCAACAAAGAGCGACTTTAATCCTATGAACATTCGCCAAAAACTTTTAACACTAATCGAACAACTTCCAGAGGATAAGTTAGCAACACTTCTGAACCTAGCCCTCTTCTTGAAAAGTGGAAAAGAACCTATTCAGCCGATGCTTGTATCCCAAGCTTATCAAGATTGGCTGAGTGCGGAAAATGACATTTATGACGAAATATTTGCCGATGAACTTACGACGCGGTGATGTAGTGTTGGCTCAAGTGCCAATGCCATCTACTCAGCTAACACAGTTTAAACTGCGTCCGGCTGTGATAATTTCGGCAGATAATCTCAACCAAATTCTTGACGATGTGATGCTTGTACCTTGTACTTCTAAGACAACTCGCCCTTTGACTACCACTCAATATTTGATAACAGGAGATGAAATTGTATTAGCTGGTATTAGAGTTGAGTCTGTAGTTAGGTGCGAGTCCATTTTTACCCTCAACAAGTCAATGATTGCCCGGAAACTGGGTTCCCTTTCAAATGAGGCTATAAACCACGTTAATCGCGGTTTGATTGTAGCTTTGGAATTAGAAATAGTAGATTAAATAGGACTAACACGAGGCGCGCAAGAATATGGAAGATAAATTTGATTTTCACAACTGCGGTAATGAGGATGCTTTATCTTTCGGTAACGCAATGCTTAAAGTAGAAAAACTCAAGGAAACAGTAAATCGAGCTTGGCCTGAATATGTGTTAGGAGAGAGACTTAGTGAGACGTTAAGGCAACAGAATCTAAATATTGATATAGGTTTAACTACTAACCAACTACGTACTGCTTATGAGAACTGGTTTGGTGAAGGTATAGATTGTGAAATTCTCAGAGTGGGTGCTCAGGGCTGGAAGAAAGGAAAGATTAAAATCAAACTCAATGTCACTATAGAGTTTTGCCCCGACGAACCAGACGTTGAAGAAACACCAGAAAACAACGAATCAGAAACTAGCAAACCAGAATCTCCCCTTGACGATTTGCGTCGCCAACTTCTCAATCAAGAAAACTCACCCAGCTAATCCATCAAACATCCGCGTTAATTCGCGTTCATCTGCGGTTAAAAATCATCATGACTAAAACCCCTAGAATCCCCATTCCCCCAGAAGTCAGAAAATACGTATTTACTCGCAATAAATACCAGTGCCAAAGCTGCGGCCAAACCAAACTAGAAACCCAACTGACGATCGATCATATCATCCCCCTAGCGCGCGGTGGCACCAACGACATCAGCAACTTGCAAACCCTCTGCGGCACCTGCAACCAAAAGAAAACCGACAAACTAGACCCGCGCTTCCGCCGTCACTTTGACCTTTGATATTTAACAGTATAATAAAATCAGCAATTTAAGCTTGAAATTGCTAACCTCTGTTCGATCGCACTTTTAATCCCTAGCTTGGATAACTGCAATGCTGACAAATTGCACCATTGTCAAGAACAGGCAAGATGCCTGTTCCACAAGAAAATGTATCTCTTGTGGAACAGGCCGAAAAGCCTGTTCCTAAGCAAATAATTGAGAATGGTGGAACATCTCAGTTACATCCGTTACATCCGCTACAAAATCCGCTGCCGAACTTCCTACCATCGATAATACCTATAAGGATCGTCTCCCTTCTCAAAATCCGTTCTGTAATCCCAGTGATAAAACTCCCCACTCGAACCGTTAAACACAGAACCATCCGCCTTAAAACTCGCCCCTAAATTAGCCAAAATCTGAGCATTTGCCCTGGTTTGCCGCCAGCGAGTAAAACGCAAATAAGTCTTAGTATCAGCATTCAAACTGTCCGGTTCAATCTGAGAAAAAATCGCCACGCCCTTGCCAACTTTTACCCGACTTAACAAACCCTCAGCACCGATTTCTCCCCCAGACTTAATCAACCAAGTATCATAAAAAGAGCGCGATCGCAAATCCGAAGCGCTAACCCCCTTCACCTCATCCCAACTCGGAACCGCCAGCGAACCCCCGAAATCCTGCGCTTGCTGCAAACCCACGCCCAAACCCGCAACAGGCACTTGACGCGGCAAGAAAAACGCCTTCCCGCCAGCATTCAAATAACCGCGCAAATCAGCCTCTTTCAGATTCGCTTCTCTCCCCACAATGACCAAACCAACATCATTAGAAAGCGAACTAGCGCGCTGATAAATTACCCCCAAACTGTCCAACTTTTGGGCATCTCCATCTCCCCCAATTAAAACCACTTTATCCGGCTTTCCAAGCACCGGAGAATTCATCCCGTAACTCACAATTTGTTGCACTAACTGCGCCGCCCCAGCATCTACAGAATAATGGTCTTCCAAATCTAACTCGTTTAAAATCAGCCGCCCTTTTCCGTAATCCAATTCCATCAGCGGCGAATAAGCTAAATCAAACTCTGATTCCAAAATTGGGCGCCAACCGCTGCGGTGTGGCTTCTCAATAGAAGCGCTACTGACACCGCCACGATTTCCCCAACGCCAGCCGTACCAAGGTTTATTTGCCGGACTCAAATTAGGGCCAGTTTGGATCGTATCTGGATAAGCTTCAAGCAGCGTGCTTTCCCCTGCCCAATCCCGCAAATCTTCACTGTCTAAACCGCTAATTGCGGGATGGTTGCTGTCAACTGGAAAAGCGCGGCGGCTGACGTGGGCAGCAACTCGGAAACCCGTATTTTCCAGCCATTCCCTCCGTTGAGGAAACACAATTGCTTTGCCGCCGCTTTGCACAAAATTTTCTACATTTCCTGGCAATTTTTCCCCGCTAGAAAATGCTTCCCTACCGATAACTAATAGCGATGAAACTTGCGAACCATTCCACGGTACAAGCTGATAACCTAACTGTTTTAACATGGCCGATGTTTTGCCGACTGGATCGAAAATTGTCAGCGTATCCTTACTTTTGGATTGTTTGGGAAAAACTCGGAAAGCAAATGTATCAGAATGCGATCGATCGCCCACCCGTGCAGTCAAGCGAATTTCGCCGTCAGCCTTGCTTGAAATGGTATTTGGCAAATTTACATCAATTGGGAAAAACAGTGTTCCTGCCTGCTCAATCGTCCCTTTTTGCTCGCCCTTTTTTACTTCTTTGCCCCCCACCAAAACTCGCCAATTAAACGAAAATTCTTGCGACGCCCGCGTATCGTTAATTAACACTACTTGCTTTGCCAGTTTTTCGCCCACAAACAAATTGTGATCTTTCGCAGTAAAAACCGGGCTAGCACCAGCAATCCAAGCCAAAGTCGAGCTATTATTCTTCATAATTGCCTCGCCCCCAGGATGAACAGTGTAAGCTTCGGGCTGCAAATAATTCAAAAGATTATTCGACACTTGTTTCAAATAAACTCCCCTGCCACCCGGTTGAAATGCCCGAATATCTACCTTTTTTCGGCCTGCTTCGGACACTTCCCAACCATGTCCGTCATTCCAAGGAATCATCCCCCCAGACATTCCAAAAGTCCGCCAACTCCGCCAAGTATTTGTACTGAATAACTGCTGCAACTTTTGAAAAGCGGGTGCAAAATCCAACTCTTTTTGAAAATGCCAGCTTTGATACTCCTGACCCTTGACAAATTGCTCGCGAATTTTAGATTTATAAGCGGATGTTTCCAACTCGTAAGCCTGCTTACCAAAATAAATTGCCGCAAACTCCGTCATCCAAGGTTCGCTGAGAATTGCCAGACCAAAACCTTTGCGGGCCCGCATCATCGTTGCGTGCAGAGGAGTCCCAAACTCGACTGCCATGTAGGGTATTTCCCCGGTTTTGCTCCACTCAGAAATCCACTCTTCTCGTTCTTGCAAGGGAATCAGATTTAAATAAGAATTCAGCGCATAAACATCACCGAAGTTGGCGCCTTGGTGTACCATCACAGGTCTGGTTTGGTCAGCCGATTTTATCGCAGCTATAGCGTCATTTCCTAGCGGAGTGTTGACCCGCAAACGCTGGTTGTCCGAGGGACTGAGAGTTCCTTCTACTTTGCTTTTGCCGATGCGACGGGGATTTAGGTCGTCAGCGTTGCCGAAAAAATTAGGACTTGTCGCCCACATTAATATTGATGGATGATTGCGGTAGCGGCGCATTTCTGTCACCATTCGGTCTTTCCAGCGGTTTTTCCACAGGGGGTTCTTCCATTTGCCGTTCCAAGCGATAGGACTAATGTCTAAAGCGGGAGCCATAATGGGAAAACCTTTGAGGTCTGCTCTTTCAGAAAATAACTCTCGGAAGTGCCATCTACCCCGTTCGTCGTGATTCCAAGGCCACATTTCTGTTATGTTAAAACCGGCTTTGACGTAGCTGTCAATTAGGCTATCAGCCACTTCTAATGTCCCGCCTTGCCAAGTATCCGAGTGCAAGATTGGTCGCAGCCGCAATTCGGTTCCGTTTAAGAAAAATTTGCGCCCTTCTATCCAAAATTCCCGGAAGCCAAAAGGTTGGTGGTATTGCGTGTCTATGCCGCTGCCTTTTACTTCTAATTGCAGGGTGTAAAGGTTTGGTTGCCCGACATCCCAAAGACGGGGATTTGGCCAATTCCACTGAACTTGGACTGTCTGAATTGGTTTAGCTTGAACCTTGGCAGTTGCGGTGAATTTTTGTTGTACTTTGCCTTTTTCGTCGAGCATTTCCGCGATTAATTTAACTTGACCGCTTTGGGCAACGTCTTTGAGTTCTACATCTAATTTAACTTGCTTTTTTTGGGTGGAAGTTTGGACGAATACGTCGCTAATCAGCGGGCCGGGGGGAAGGCTCAGCAGTCGTACCTCGCCGATAATTCCCCGCGATTGCAACTTGGATTTTTCTGTGTAGATTTCTGTGGGGCCCATGATGACGGCTTTTTCCTTTTCATCGGATACTGCCACTACTAAAATAGATAGGGTGTTTTGACCTGGTTTGGCTGCTTTGGTAATTTCAATAGTGCCGTAGGGCCAGGGGATTTGACCGCAGTTAATGCCGTTGACAAAGATGACTGTATCGGTGCTGACTCTGGCTAAGTCGAGAAAAATTCTGCGGTTTGTCCAGTCACCGGGAATGTCTATATTTCTCTGATACCAAGCTTTTGAAAGTTGTTTGCTGTTGAAGTTTTCCCAATCTTTGCCGCGGCCGCGAGTGATGATTCCGGGTACGGATTCGTTGTTTTCTTTTTGCCAGTCTCCCGGCACCGAGACGGAGCCCCAATTTGGGGAGACGGGGGGGGTTTGGAGGTTGCCAACTGCGGGGACAAATTGCCAAGTTCCGTTAAGATAGATTTGAGAGCGTTGATTGTCGATCGCCCCGGCGGCCAGGGTGGTAAGATTGGGGAAGCCGATCGATATCGCTGAGTTGCTGGCGAAGTTGGGATTTTGCAGCGCGTAACCGACGAATCCAAAGAGGGTGGCGGCTGCGAAAAATAACCCGATAATTTTTGCCAGCTTGTAATTCACTCGCTTATTGCTCCCAGAAATTAGATTATCTAATTTGTCTCTTGATCTATGATAGCAGTTGCTTCAGCAGCAATCCCGCAGCCAATCTGTCTCTGGGAAGATGGCACAGAGCCGACAAATGTGGTTTTGTATAGAAAAAATAAATACTTAGTTTTAACTAAGTTTTAACAAGGTTGTTTCATCGACATCAGCAATAGTGCGATCGCGCCATCGCTACAGGTCAATAAAAATGAGTCGGTTCCAGGTCTTGACCTCACCCATTACATCTTACAAAATTGCTACATTGAGTGCCGGCACCGCTTTACTGCTGACAACTCTGTTACTATTTTCATCCCAGGCAGCTCCTGTAATCTTACTTTTTGCCACTGCAATGGTTAGCGCTTGGTATGCTGGCTTAAAGTCCGTAGAACAAGAACAAGAAATAGAACGTCAGATTATTTCCAAAGTCATTGAGACGACGGCTTGCTTGATTGTAGTTCTCGACAGCCAAGGCCGGATTGTCCGGTTTAACCAAGCTTGCGAAAAAAGTACAGGCTACTCGACAGCAGAAGTTATCAATAAATATGTTTGGGATTTGTTTTTAATCCCCGAAGAAATAGAGTCGGTTAAAACCGTTTTTGCCAACCTCAAAGCCGAACATTTTCACAGCGAATATCAAAACTATTGGCGCAGTAAAAACGGCGAGAAGCGCTTAATCTCTTGGTCGAATACTGTGACGACAGATGGCGAGGGTTTGGTAGAATATGTGATAGGAACGGGGATCGATATTACTGACCGCAAAGAAGCAGAAAGAGCTCTGGCTTTATCCTACACTAAGCTAGAAAGTCGTGTTAAAGAACGCACAGCAGAACTAACAGTAGCTAAAGAAGCGCTGCAAGCTCAAGAAGAACGATTTCGCTGTTTAAGTTCCTGTTCGCCTGTCGGCATTTTTATGGCAGATTTTGAGGGGCGCTACACCTATGCAAACCCTCGCTGTCAGGCTATTTGCGGCTTAAGTTTAACAGAACTTTTAGGAGACGGTTGGGAGAATTGCATTCACCCGGAAGACAGCGATCGCGTATTGGCCCGATGGCTGAATTATACTCGGAAAGGTGGGGATTATGCGATCGAGTATCGCGTGCAAACACCACAGGGGATTGTGCGCTGGATTAACGTTTGTTCCTCGCCGATGTTCTCCGACTCCGGCGAACTCATTGGATACGTGGGTACGGTGAGAGATGTCACCGAAAGACAACAAGCGCAAGCAGCTTTGGCAAGCAGCGAACAGCAACTCAGAACGCTGCTAGAAAATACGCCAGATGTAATTATCCGCACTGACAAAGATTTGCGTTATATTTACGTCAATAACGCAGTTGAAAGAAGCCAAGGAAAACCAATTTCATTCTTTTTGGGTAAAACCAGTCAAGAAATAGGAATGCCGCCGGAACTGTGCCAGATGTGGGATGAAACCCTGCACAAAGTGTTAGAAACAGGTCGAGAAGAAATTGTCGAGTTTCAGGCTTTCTCAATCAATGGTCTCCGAAATTATCAATCCCGCGTAGTTCCCGAATTTGACAAAAATGGCGTAGCAGAATCAGCCTTAATTGTCGCCCGCGATATCACAGAAATAAAACTTGCGGAAACTCAAAGATTGCAGTTAACAATCGAGCAAACAGCAAGGGAAAAAGCGGAAATAGAACAGCAGCGCTTGGCATTTTTAGCAGAAGTCAGCAAAATGCTGGCTGATGCGTTTGACGGGGAAACGGTGCTGCAAAAGGTAGCAGAATTAGCCATAAATTCGATCGCTGATGGGTGCTGCATTCATTTGACCGAAAGCGACTCAAATGTGCGTCTAGTCGCTGTGGCTCACGCAGAACCCTCTATGGTTGAGACTATTAATAACTTCAGCATCCGAAGTTTGAGCGCCGAAAATGCTGTTAGCGGCTATCCGCTGGTAATCAGCAGCGGAAAATCCGAACTAATTGCCGAAGTGGATGAGGAGATTTTAGCAGCAGGAGCCGAAAATGCAGCAGAATTGGAAATATTGCGATCGCTCAATATCGGATCTCACGCTTGCGTACCGCTGAGGGCTCGCGGGCGCGTAATGGGTTCCATCACTTGCTTTACCTCAAAGTTTGGCCGCCGCTACAGTGCAGAAGACATGGCAATGCTAGAAGACCTAGCATACCGCGTGGCGATCGCCATCGACAACGCCAGACTTTACACTGAAGCGCAACAAGCACTATCTCAAACATCCGAATCCTTTGCCTTAATTGACGCGCTGTTAGAAGCATCTCCCCTAGCGATTTGCTTTATGGATCGCGAAATGCGCTTCATCCGTATCAATCAAGTATTAGCAGAACTCAACGGTTTGCCGATAGAACAGCATCTCGGCCAAGACTTCCGCCAATTGTTGCCCGAACATGCAGCCAAATTTGCGCCGATAATTCAGCAAGTTTTAGAAACTGGCCAGCCTGTTTTAAACTTAGAAATGAGCGGCGAACCTGATGGGAAACCAGGATATTTCGGTTACTGGCTAGCTAACTACTACCCAGTGAAAAATGAAAGAGAAGAAATAATCGGAGCCGGCCTAATTATTACAGATATTACCGCAGAAAAACAAACAGAATTAGCTTTGCGGGAAAGCGAAATGCGCTTCCGCAGCGTGGTAGAATCTAACATGATCGGCATCGGTTTCTGGGATGCCAACGGCGAAGTTACTGACGCTAACGACGCCTTGCTGGAAATGATCGGATATACAAGGGAAGACTTAGTTTCAGGACAGATCCGCTGGCTCGAACTTACGGCGCCGGAATATCGAGAACTCGATCGCATCGCCCTCGCGCAAGTCGAAGCATCAGGAAGTTGCGCGCCTTTTGAAAAAGAATATCTCCGCAAAGACGGCACGCGCTTCCCCGTTTTAGTCGGCGGCGGAAACTTCCAAGGATGCCAAGACAAAGGAGCATTTTTCGTACTAGATATCACCGATCGCAAACAAGCCCAAAATCAACTTCGAGAAAACGAAATACGCATTCGCCGCCAACTAGCAGAACTCGACTTAGTTTACAAAACCACACCAGTCGGGCTGTGCTTTGTCGATACCAATTTGCGCTACATCCGGCTGAACGAATGCCTCGCTGCGATCGACGGCAAATCGATGGCAGATTACATCGGGCATACCGTGAGAGAAGTAATTCCCGAAATGGCCGATATGGTAGAGCCGATTTATCGCCAAGTCCTGGCGACGCAAACCCCCGTGCTCGACTTGGAAGTTAAAGCCGAAACCAAGCAACAGCCGGGAGTTTTGCGGGATTGGCAAATCAGCTTTTACCCAGTGAGCGATGAATCAGGAACACTGCTGGGAGTCAGCACTGTGGTAGCCGAAATCACTGATCGCAAACAAGCAAAACGGGTAATGCAGCAAAGCGAAGCCATATTCCGGCGGCTGTTCGAGTCGAATATTTTCGGAGTCGCGATCGGCGATTTTAGCGGCCGCATCGCCTACGCCAACCAATCCCTGCTCAACATGGTCGGCTACACCCGCTCAGAGATGCTCTCCGGTAAAATGCGTTGGGACAGAATGACCCCCCCCGAATACCTGCACCTCGACGCCTTGGCGGCCGGGGAACTGCGGGCTAAGGGAGTCGCAACTCCTTTCAAGAAAGAGTACATCCGCAAAGATGGCAGCCGCGTGCCGATTCTGATGGGCGGGACGACTCTGAACGCGGACGATCGCGAACCAGAGACGATCGTCGCATTCTACATCGACTTGACTGATATCTCGCGGGTGGAAGCAGAACTGAAACACAATCAAGAACGGTTGCAAATCGCTCAGCAAGCAGGCAAAATTGGAACTTTTGAATTAAACATCCAAACCTGCGAGGTCGCCTGTACGCCGGAGTTAGAGGCTTTGTACGGGCTGCCTGCAGGCAGTTTAGACAGCTATCAAAGTTGGGTCCAAATGGTGCATCCAGACGATCGCGCTGTTACCGAAAAGCAGGTAAAAGCTGCGGTGGCTTCCGGGGAGAAATTAAATATAGAGTTCCGCATTTGCCGCCCGGACAAAAGCGTCGGCTGGATTGCTTGCAGGGCTAAGGTGTTTCAGGACGATCGGGGTTTGCCTTGGCGGATGATCGGGGTGAACGTTGATATCAGCGATCGCAAAGAAGCAGAAGCTGCGCGATCGCACATCCATCAAACTTTAGAAGCCTTGATTCAGGCTTGTCCCCTAGCAATTACCGTTTTGGACTGCGACGACGGCACTGTGAAAATGTGGAACCCAGCCGCCGAGAGGATTTTTGGCTGGCATGAATCAGAAGCGGTAGGTCAATTTGTGCCCAGCGTTCCCGTAGACAAGCGGGAGGAATTCACTGCTAATTTGAAAAAAATTCGCCAAGGAAACGCGATCGCCGGGATGGAAACCCATCGCCAAAGGAAAGACGGCAGCTTGATCGACATCAGCTTGTGGGCAACTCCAGTCCGCGACAGCAAGGGCAACATCAACTGTATGTCGATCATCGCCGACATCAGCGATCGCAAGCAAATCGAGGCCCAACGCGCTCAGTTGCTCGATCGCGAACAAGCCGCGCGGGCGGAAGCAGAAGCGATCAGCCGCCGGAAAGACGAGTTTCTAGACTCTCTTTCCCACGAATTGCGAACGCCTATAAATGTGATTCAGGGGTGGGCACAGATCCTGCGCGCCCATCCCTACAACCAAGATAAATTAGCTTCGGGTTTGGAAGCCATTGAGCGTCAGTCGAAGGTGCAGATGCAGCTAGTGGAAGATTTGCTCGATGTTTCCCGAATTATTCAAGGCAAGCTGATCCTGAAACCCGGCTGGTTCTACATGGTAAAGACGATCGAGGCTGCTCATAATTCAGTTCGTTTGGCAGCCGAAGCCAAGTCTGTCACCGTTTCGTTAGAACTTGACCATGCAGTCAGCTTGATGTGGGGCGACGCCCCGAGGTTGCAGCAGGTAGTGTGGAATTTGCTCAGTAACGCCGTGAAGTTTACGCCTTCGGGCGGAAATGTGCAACTGCGCTTGTCTGCGGTGGCTGTTAGCGGTTCCTCATCACCCAATTACGTGCAAATTACTGTCAGCGATACCGGAAAGGGCATTTCTGCTGAGTTTCTGCCCTACGTGTTCGATCGCTTCCGACAAGCAGACGCCTCGAAAACTAAGGCTGAGAGCGGTTTGGGACTAGGATTGGCCATCGTCGAGCACTTGGTGCAACTCCACGGGGGTACTGTGACTGCGGAAAGTCCCGGTAAAGACCAGGGTGCGACATTTACGGTGACACTGCCTCTCAAACAGCGTCGGAGTAAGCAGCCGCAGTTGAGAGGAGAAACTAAATCCAATTCAAGGCCTCCGGGTATTTTGGCTGGTTTAAAGGTGTTGGTAGTTGACGACGAACCCGACAACCGCGAGTTTTTGATGGTTGCCCTCCAACAGTGCGGGGCGACTGCGACTGCGGTGGCAACGGCTGCGGAGGCGATCGACATTTTGCAGGAGTCGCCGCCGGATATTTTAGTCAGCGATATCGGTATGCCCGTTGAGGACGGCTACTCGCTGATCCGCAAAGTGCGATCGTCCGAATCCGACAAAATCAAGTGCTTGCCGGCCGTGGCGCTGACAGCTTATGCTAGCGAAGAAGAGCGCGATCGGGCGATCGCCACTGGTTACAACGAACACTTAACAAAGCCGATCGAACCCGTTCTCTTCGCCACCCTTTTAGCCAAGTTAATAAATGGGCATTAGGGCGATCTGGTTCGCTGAACCCACAAATAATATCATTTCCGTTTGATTCGGATTGGTATGATGTTAAATCTTGTATAGCCTTTCTCAGAAAGATGAGGTACTGATGGGCATAGGGCATAGGGCATAGGGCATACCTCACTTTTTTGAGAACCGCTATAGGGGCGGGTTCACTAATAATAATTGCCCATAATCTACAATATCATAAACCCGCCCCCGCTGGCTTTTCATTAACGACATGATTGCCGATACACCCAAATAAATTAGAAAAGTTATCACTGTTTTTGTAAGTAAAAATGAATTAAATGCCAAACAGCTAGGAACAGAAATGACAGAAGCAAATTTGGACATTCGCGTCCAATCTTCGCTGGTAGTTGCCTATATTTAAACGGGCGGAAAATTTTACATTTTTTAGGGCGCACCAATTGGAGGGAAAGGCACGCTCCAGCAGTTAAAATACGATTATCAGCGCAATTGGTTCACACCCATGCCCATTTATCCGCTCAACCGCCTAACCGCCAAATTTTTCAGCAAGCTTCCGCTACGAACGGTTCTGATTGTTCCGTTAGTTTTGCAAACGGTAAGTGTTGTTGGGCTAGTGGGCTATCTTTCTTTCAAAAGTAGTCAGGAATCAGTTGAGGATGTAGCGCATCAGCTAATCGAACAAGTAGGAGAGCGAATTAGCGATCGCCTCACTGATAATAATGGACTCTCGGCAATCAATACCTTTCTGCCTAGGCTGCAATTCTCGGCTTCAGGACAAACTTTTATTATGGATCGATCGGGCAATCTGATTGCCACATCCACACTAGAAACACCCTTGGTGACGCCAACAACAAAGCAATCGACGCCATTGCTAGCCACCAACAGCAAGGATGCCCGCACGCGAGATATTGCTCGACAACTTGCCAACCGATTTGGCAACTTCCGCGCACTGCAAACAACCCAGCGATTTACCTTGGCGAACAAGGGCGATAGGCAGTTTGTCCGTGTCACTCCCTATCGAGATTTCCGTGGCTTGGATTGGTTGATTGTGGTGGTGGTGCCAGAGTCTGATTTCATGGCTCCAATTCAAGCAAATACGCGCCATACATTGTGGTTATTGATCGGTACACTGCCGCTGGCAATCGCGATCGGATTTTTGACTTCCCGTTGGGTAACAAAGCCAATTATGCGTTTGAATACCGCCGCCAAAAATGTTGCCACAGGAAAATGGGATCAACCTTTAGAAATTAAACGCTGGGATGAAGTCGGAGATCTCGCCAATTCCTTCAATTTTATGGCAGCGCAACTGCAACAGGCTTTTGCAGACCAAAAATCTTTAAATGAAGCTTTAACGCACAGACAGAGCCAACTCCAGCAATTTATCGAAGCCATACCTGGGGGAGTATCTATCCACGATGCCTCCGGTAAAGTCGTGTACTTTAACCAAACTGCCAAGCATTGGCTCGGCGTAGAAACTATCCCCGATTCGACTTTAGAAGAAGCAGTAGAAGTTTATCAAATCTACCGCCAAAACCAGCTTTATCCCACTGAAGAGCTGCCCGCATTCCGAGCACTGCGTGGCGAAACAGTATTCCTTGAAGATGTAGAACTTCATCGAGATGGGAAATTTATTCCTTTTGAGGTGCGCGCCACACCAATTTTTGACGAAGGCGGAAACATTATTTATGCCATCAATGCTTTTTATAACATCGCACAGCGCAAACAAGCTGAAAAAATCTTAACTGACTATAGTCGCACTTTAGAAACCGAAGTGGTCGAACGTACCTGCGCCTTAGCTCGTGCCAACGAACTATTACAATATGAAATTGCCGAGCGCAAATTGCTCGAACAAAAACTTTCCACTTCTACTGAGCAAGTTGTGAAAATATTTGAGTCGATTACAGATATTGTATTGATTTTTGATGTTCAAGAAGAAACTATCCAAATTATACCCACCAAGGGAATTTTTCAATACAACTATCAGACGAATCAGATCGACTCCATCATCGAACAATTTTTTCATGAGCCAAGGGAGGAGATTTATTTTGCTCAAGTTCGACAAGCATTGGAAACCCAACAAACTATTAGTTTTGATTACAGTCTGCCTATTAATAACCAAGAAGTTTGGTTTGCTGCTAAAATTTCGCCGCTGTCGGATAGCTCTGCGGTTTGGGTAGCGCGCGACATTAGCGATCGCCAGTTAGCCGAATCCCGACTGCTGGAAGCCCAAAAAATTGCCCGTATTGGCAGTTGGGAACACGATATCGCCACAGCAACAACCACTTGGAGTCAAGAACTCTATCGCATTTATGAGATCGATCCTACTCAAAAACCGCTGCCAACCGAACAATTAATCGAGCGTTTTCATCCCGAAGATCGATCGCGCTATCTGACAATGGTGCGCGATCAAGCGATGAAGGGACAAAGCTTTGAAATTGATCTGCGGCTGATCCGAAGAGATGGCTCGCTCAGTTATATTGAAGTCCGAGGGAAACCTGTTTATGATGAAAAAGGGCAGTTGATCCGTTTGTTCGGCACTGTCTTAGATATTAGCGATCGCAAACAAGCCGAGTCAGCTTTGCGAGAAAGCGCCCAGGGAGAACAAGCCATCGCCCGCAGCATCGATCGCATCCGTCAATCCTTAGATATTGACACAATATTCAAAACCACAACATCTGAACTGCGACAAACCCTAAAATGCGATCGTGTCGGTATCTATCGCTTTAATCCTGATTGGAGTGGGCAATTTGTTGCCGAATCAATGGCTGCCGGCTGGATATCTCTGATGCAACCTGACGATGGTAATGTGCCAAACACTCTCGTCGAAGACTCTCGCTGTACCGTGAAAACTATGCAAGCCTCCGGTGAACCAGTGCTGGATACCTATCTACAAAGAAATCAAGGTGGTATGTATGCTAGAGGCGTCCCTTACCGCATCATTGAAGACATATACAGCGCTGGGTTGAGTCCTTGTTACCTAGAACTTTTAAAACAATTTCAAGCTAGAGCCTACGTTATTTTCCCCATATTTTGTGGCAGTCAACTTTGGGGTTTGCTCGCCAGCTATCAAAATTCTGTACCCCGCACTTGGCGCGAAGCAGAAATCAATATTGGGCTGCAAATTAGCACTCAATTGGGAGTCGCCTTACAACAAGCTCAATTGCTAGAAGCCACTCAACAGCAAGCAGTACAGCTTCAACAAGCTGCCTGGGCCGCAGAAGCTGCCAACCTTGCCAAAAGCACTTTCCTGGCAAATATGAGCCACGAACTCCGCACCCCGCTAAACGCAATTCTGGGATTCTCCCAATTGATGCAGCGCTCTACCAACCTGACTCGCGAACAACAGGAAAATATCCGCATCATCAACCGCAGCGGAGAGCACTTGCTAGCTCTGATCAATCAAATATTAGATTTAGCAAAAATAGAGGCGGGACGCATTACAATCAACCCAACTGATTTTAAATTAAGCAGCCTGCTGAACGATTTGGAAGAGATGTTTCAACTCCAGGCAAGGGAGCAACAATTGCAGTTAATATTTGACTGCTCTAGCGAAACTCCCGAATACGTGCAAACAGATCAAATGAAGTTACGTCAAGTTTTAATTAATCTGCTTTCTAATGCCCTTAAATTTACAAAATACGGAGTAATTAGGTTAAGAGTAAGTGCATTTATAGACCGTGAAAATCAGCAACTACCAATCAGTAATTACCAATTACATTTTGAAATAGAAGACACGGGTTCCGGCATAGCTGCTGATGAGTTAGATCAGCTTTTTCAAGCCTTTGTGCAAACCAAAACAGGAACCAAATCTCAGCAAGGAACAGGCTTGGGACTCGCTATCAGCCAACAGTTTATCAAGCTGATGGGCGGCCTGATTACTGTACGCAGTGAAGTAGGACGCGGCACCACCTTCGCGTTTGATATTCCCATCAGCGCCGTTGATGCCCCGGCGACTCAACCCGTACAGCCACCGCGTCGGGTGATAGCCCTGGAACGCAACCAGCCACGCTATCGTATTTTGATTGTGGACGATCAATTAGACAACCGCCAATTGCTGATTAAACTCCTCGCTGTCTTTGACTTTGAACTCGAAGAAGCCAGCAACGGCATGGAAGCTATTGAAATGTGGTCGAGTTTTGAGCCACACTTAATTTTTATGGATATGTGGATGCCCGTGATGGATGGACATGAAGCGACCAAACGCATTAAAGCCACCGTTAAAGGTCAAGCTACGGCAATTATTGCCGTGAGTGCCAGTAACGGCGAGGAAGCGCCAACCGTTACTGTATCAGATGATTGCGATGACTTTATCCACAAACCCTTTCGAGATACAGAAATTTTTGCCACCCTGCACAAACATCTGGGAGTGCGTTACATTTACGGTGAACCGGAGAGTGTTCCCGAGTTAACTCAAATTGAGGCTCCGACTCCAGAGAGTCTGGCAGCTTTACCCGCAGATTGGCTGGCAGCTTTAGAGAAAGCCACAATTGAGTGCGATTTAGAGTTAATTCTGATCCACATTGAGCAAATTCGCGATCGTAATGACGCTTTAGCTAGCGCTTTAGCCGCCTTGGCTAACGAGTTTCAGTTCAATCAAATACTAGCTCTCATCCATCCCGAACCAAAATAATCAGGATATGAGATAGGTTTGTAATGAGTACCATCGTCCTCATAAAACGCGATCGGGCGATCGTACTCACTACAAACCTATAAAGGTTATTTTACCAAACTAGATATGAATTACGAACCAACTCCCGTCTTAAAAGGGAATATTTTAATTGTTGATGATATTCCGGCTAATTTGCAACTTTTAGCTCAAATACTCTCGCAGCAAGGGTACAAAACACGCACCGCACCCGACGGCAAACTAGCGCTGCGGTCGATCGAGTTAACTCCTCCTGACTTGATTTTGCTCGACATCATGATGCCCGGTATGGACGGCTACCAAGTCTGCCAAGCATTGAAAAATGCTCCCACAACCAAGGACATTCCGGTTATTTTTATCAGTGCTTTGAATGAAGTATTAGATAAAGTCAAAGCCTTTGAAGTTGGTGGTATAGATTATATCACAAAACCGTTTCACGAACAAGAAGTTCTCGCCCGCGTCTCAAATCAACTCGTGCAGCGCCAGTTATTCCTGCAAACACAATCCTACGCCCAGCAACTCGAACAAAGCGTAACTGAACTAAAGAAAACTCAAGCTCAGTTAATACAGAAGGAAAAAATGGCTTCTTTAGGTCAGCTAGCGGCAGGAATTGCTCACGAAATCAACAATCCCGTCAGCTTTATCTACGGCAATATTGCTCTAGCCGCGGAGTATGCACGAGATTTGCTTCGCCTCGTCGAATTGTACCGACATTACTACCCCCACCCCGTTGCAGAAATTATCGGCGAATTGGACGAGATTCAACCGGAATTCATCGCAGAGGATTATCCAAAACTGCTGAATTCGATGACAGAGGGTGCTTCTCGAATTAGCGAAATTGTGATGTCTTTGAGGAACTTCTCCCGCCTTGGCGAACAAAAGTACAAGCCAGTGGATATTCATGAAGGCATTGACAATACTTTAGTTATTTTGCAACATCGGCTGAAGGGAGCAAACAAAGCTGGTGATATAGAGGTCATTAAACACTACAGCCAACTGCCAAGAGTCACCTGTTATGCGAGTGAGTTAAATCAAGTGTTCATGAACCTGCTAACTAATGCTATTGATGCCCTGGAAAATCAATCGTCTCCCCGAAAAATTACCATCAGCACTTCAATAGGTTTTGACTCAGAAGCTGCGCTGCACAATCAAGATTCAATATTAGCCACTCAAAACTATAAATCCGTTGTTATTCACATTGCCGATAACGGTTGTGGGATGAGCGAGGAAGTACGCCACCAGATATTTGACCCATTTTTTACTACGAAGCCTGTAGGCCGCGGTACTGGATTAGGGTTGGCCATCAGTCACGATATTGTAGTGGAAAAACATCGAGGTCAAATCAGTTGTACTTCTACTCCGGGCCGAGGAACCGAGTTAATTTTGCAGATTCCGATATCTGTTAAATTTTAATAAATTTCAACATTTTAAAATTTAACCGATCCAGAGAATATATCAGATAGATTGTATGCGAGCATCTGTTTAAGGTAAAACCGATAGTCTGTCAGTCCGTCAGGGGTTGAAACCCCTGCCTCAAAGCGAAAGTCCTCTTTTAGAGGACTGAATAATTTATTAGTCCTCTTTTAGAGGACTTTTGCTATAAGCCCCGTGGAATTCATTCCCTGGCGGAGTGCCGGGTGAGCGGGAGGACTGTTTCATTCTCTTGCTACAGGATTTGATAGAAGTCCTCATTACAAACACGGGCTGATTGTGGGGAATTGACCAGAGAGCGTATTTACTTTAAATCCAGCAATCCGCTAGTTTTCAGCTTAGGATTAAACCGGATTTCTTCAGTTACGCCCCGAGCTTTCAGCAGCGCGAAAATTTCATTTTCTACCCGCCGCGCTACATTTTTCAACAATTTATCTTTGGCAATTTCATCGGCGAATATACCTTCATAATTTGCCGTTTCTTGGGCAGTCATTACAGTTTTGGTGTCGATGGGATCGTTCCACTTGGCAGCATCGGCACCGTTACCCTGGGGTTGGGAACCGTTTTCGGCAATCCAACTTTCTCTAATGCTTTCTAGAATTGTACGGCTGGGCTTGTCAATAGTTTGAACTTTCAGCCAGTAGCAATATTGGGTCTGGCGTACCAAATGCTGTTTGAGGCTGAGGTAAATGTCGCGAGAATAGCCGACAAATTGCAGGACTTTATCGCTGTCAAAAATCGCGTAAACGCCGATTTTTCCCTGGACAAAATCGGGCAATTTCCCCTCCGAGTCTATGTATGGAATGAATTCTAAGCTGGCAAGAGATTGAATGTCTTCTGTCATCCGATTTTAGATTTTAGATTTTAGATCTAAGATTAAACCACAGATTAACCAGCCTTTACTTAACTCTTGAAAACTCGATAAATTGCACAGAGGCGGCTGGGTTTAAATATTTTGGCTTGGAACATGAAATTAGGGGGGACGTTGACGATCGCAAAATCGCTCGATTCATGATACTTTTCAAATTCCGCAGGCATTCCCTTCGGCGTCTCGCTGCTGTAAGGGACTGGCTGAAAAAGTAACTCGGCAAACTCAATGCGCGAGCATTGCAATTGTAGCGCTACTTGTTTGACAAAGCTTTCACCGGTTAACAAACCGAACAGTGCAGTTTTAGCCTCTGGTTCGAGGACAAAACTGCTATCGTAGCTTTCAATAATCTTAAGACCCATTTTCTGTATACTCCTGACAGATGGCGGTTAACGGTTATTGGTTAACTGTTTTGAGCGATCGACTTATTTTGAATTTTACCTGACACTGACCGTTTTGAAGGCAGAAGGTCAATCGATTTTAGATTTTAGATTTTAGATTTTAGATTAAAGGATTGAAGCATTGACCCTACGGATAAATTCTGGGGGCAAGTTTCATCGGATACAGGTTTTTTCTTTCTCCACGGATGAATCCGGCTGCTTGTATCCTGGATGCTTTCGGTCAATGAAAATACCACAATCAGGAAATTTTGACAAAGAGGCCTGATTTATTTGCCGATCGCTTTTATCATGTCGGTATCGCCATCTATCCGACTACGACTAAAAGGCTATGCAGAAGATTGAAAAAGCATCATTCCCAGCTTCCAGAAGTGCCCCGAACCAGCCGGACTGGCTAGAATTGGTAGAATACGCCTCTGTTGCTGGTTCCGCTATTGGCACGATTGCTGCAGGATTGTCGGGCCAAATTGTCTACGCTGCCGCCCCTTTAACCGCAGCACTCTCGATAAATCTCGCCAATCGCCAGCGTTTCGAGCAACAAATGCAACAAAAGGCAAATTCTGCGATTACGGACGTACAGGCCGCAGTAGAACGTCGATCGCAGCAAGTTCAGATACTACCTGGAGAACCTGCGGAACTCTACACTGCTGTCTCCGACTTGCGGCAGAAACTCCAGGGCTTGGAATCCGGCGTCATCGCCGAGGTACAAGCTGCCGTAGCCTCCCTCGAACGCCAAGCCCAGGCGCTGCCGGCAGATTCTCAGGATTTCCACACGCAACTGTCCGATTTGCAGCAAAAACTCCGCATTTTGGAAAATAGCGCCCTCAGAGAGCATGATTGGGAAAATGTCAACGTCCGATTTTTATTGATGGGTGAACAGTTAACTGAAGTTAAAACTATTACGGCTCAGTTACAGGAGCGATCGAACGAAGTAGACTTGGATACAATCCAAGGTTCTCTCCAGCAATTGCAGGACTTGCTCGATCGACCCACAATAGACACAGGGATGTTGCAAACCGAGATTCAGCATTTGCAGCAGCAAGTTTCCGAATTGCAGAGACAAAATCAAGAAATTGTCAAGCCTTATTTGCAGCGTCTGACTCGCGCCGTGAAGAAACTGAGTCAGTAGTCATTAGTCAGTAGTCATTAGTCAGTAGTCAGTAGTCAACTGTCAACTGTCAACTGTCAGTAGTCAACTGTCAACTGTCATTGTAGCCTTAACCTTGTTCCCAGGCAGAGCCTGGGAATACATACCCGGAGGCTCTGCCTCAATTACCAATTATCAATTACCCCTTACCAATTACCCATTAGCCGTTACTAAATTTTTCCCAAGCTTGCCAGAAAACATAAATCGATAACACTGCCAAGAGCGATCGAAAAGCTAAACTAACAATACGATCGGGCAATCTCGGCAAAAACCGCGTGCTCACCTGCGCGCCCAACAAACCGCCACCCCCCAGAATTAACCCCACAACCCACAAAACATTCCCGCGCGCCGCGTGTCCCGCCGTCGCCGAAATTGCCGTGATGACGATGACGCCCAAGCTGGTTTGAATTGCGGTTTTAATGCTTTCTCCTAACAGCAAAATTTGCAGGGGAACCATAATTACGCCGCCGCCAACGCCAAACAAACCCGCTAATAAACCCGCCGCACTGCCGGTGGCAATTTTAGCAAAAGTTGGATGGAATAAAATATTTGAATTATGGGGTAATTCGTGATTGGTAATTGGTAATTGAGCATTTTCTCCTTGTCCCGCTTGTCCTCTTAGTTCCCCTTGTTCTAGTTCCGCTTGCTTCTTAGCTGTCAGGTGCTTGCGAACTTCAATCAAATAAATATTCAACCACAGCAACAACCCAAAAGTAAGTAACAGCAAGTAAGGCGGAAATATCCCCGCCAAATAAGCACCGATTTGTGCTGTAATGACGGCGGGAAATCCGATGCCTGCGACTTGACTCAAGTTGAGGTAGCCCATGCGCCAATTCTGGATGCTGCCAGAAATAGCTGTAATCACGATCGACAAACCGCTAGTAGCAACCGCTTCCACGGGAGCGTAATTGAGAGCCACCAACAAAGGCACGAGCACGGTACCGCCGCCGATACCCAAAAATCCAGCTAGAATTCCGGCAAAAATTCCCGCCGCACCCAACATCAATAATTCAGTGATAGTCATTAGTCATTAGTCATTAGTCATTAGCCATTAGTCATTAGTCATTAGTCATTAGTCATTAGTCATTAGTCATTAGTCATTAGTCAACAGTTAACAGTCAAATTTTAAGAATCATTAGTCGTGCCATCGGGCATAATTGCCCGCCTCAAGTCTGCATCGCGGAAGTTAGTTCGATTGAGATTAGCATCAATCAAAACCGCTTCCACCAAAATAGCCCCGCTAAAATTAGACCAGCACAGCTTTGCCCGGTACAAATTAGCACCGCTCAAATTAGCTCTTGCCAGCGTTGACCAACTCACATTAGCAACTCTCAAATTAGCATTGCTCAGATTAGCTTCGGTGAGATTAGCTCCAATCATCGTTACTTGGCGCAAGTCTGCACCAGTCAGGTTGGCCCCGCTCAGCATCGCCCCGCTAAGAATTGCCTGATTCAGGTTAGCTCTTTCTAAAAGCGACTCGCTGAGAATGGCATTTGTCAGGTTTACCGCTTTGAGAGTTGACCAACTCAAATTTGCCTTCATCAAATTAATGCGAATCATGCTAGCGTCGGTTAGGTTTGCCGCAAACAAATTCGCTTCAGTAAAGTTGGCTTCGGTCAAATTAGCTTCGGTCAAATTAGCCTTCGTCATGTTGACTTCTCTGGCCATTGAGCCGCGCAGGTTGGCTCCCATCAGGTTAGCCCCGGTGAGATTGGCACGGCTCAAATCGGTACCGATGAGATTTGCTTCGCTGAGGTTGGCTTCCGTCAAGTCCACCCCTGCCAATTTCACCTCGCGCAAGTTCGCTCCCGTTAGGTTAGCGCCTTTGAGGTTTGCGTCTTGGAAATTCGCTCTGGTAAAGTTAGCCTCGCTGAGGTTTACCCCTTTTAAGTCGGCCCCGGCGAGGTTAATTTCTCGAAAATTTCTTTCTCCGGCCGCATATTGCCTCAGAATTCGATCGGCCTCCATGTCATTCGCCTCGCAATTTTTTTTAAACGTTAGAGTGATGGGTGTTACCACATCATCCCAGATAACTACGGTATTCACTCTGCACGCTGTAGTATCTGTAGAATCTTTGCATTGCTTTCCCGGCACTGCTGTGCCACTGCCTCCTAAAAGGTCTGACAAATATCAAAGCTTCTGAGAAAATCAACAATAGGGTAAAACTCTCGGCGCTCGGCACTGAGTCAGTCGATTTGAGATTTTAGATTTTAGATTTGCTCCACAGATTCATCTGGGAGCCGGAACTTTGGTCTAAAATTATGGGCTCACCACGACGATTATCGGAAACTTGTATTCGTTTTTGGGCGAGCTGGCAGTTGACAACTGTCAACTGTCAACTGCCAGTTGTCAACTGTCAACTCTCAACTGTCAACTATCAACAGAGAAAGGAAATCTTAAAATGCCTGAAAATTTGAGAAGCCAAGCTGTGACTGGGGGCGTGCAGCGCGCGCCCAACCGAGCAATGCTGCGGGCAGTCGGTTTTGGCGACGGCGATTTCACTAAGCCGATTGTGGGGATTGCCAACGGGTATAGCACGATTACGCCCTGCAATATGGGATTGAACGAGCTCGCTTTGCGGGCTATTGCGGGTGCAAAAGAAGCCGGCGCCATGCCACAGATGTTCGGTACGATTACTATCAGCGACGGGATCTCGATGGGAACAGAAGGGATGAAATATTCTCTGGTGTCGAGAGATGTGATTGCTGATTCCATCGAAACTGTTTGCAACGGCCAAAGTATGGACGGTGTGCTGGCTGTCGGTGGCTGCGATAAAAATATGCCGGGGGCGATGATTGCGATCGCCCGCATGAACATTCCTGCTATTTTTGTCTACGGTGGCACGATCAAACCGGGACACCACAACGGAAAGGATTTAACCGTTGTCAGCGCTTTTGAAGCAGTAGGTCAATTCAGCGCGGGCAAAATTGACGAAACAGAACTCAACGCAGTGGAACAGAATGCTTGTCCGGGGGCGGGTTCCTGCGGCGGAATGTTCACAGCAAATACCATGTCGAGCGCTTTTGAAGTGATGGGCATGAGTTTGCCTTATTCTTCGACAATGGCTGCTGAGGATGCCGAAAAAGCTGACAGCGCTGCCAAATCTGCAAAAGTGTTGGTGGAAGCTGTCCGCAAACAGTTGTTACCGAGCCAAATTTTGACTCGCAAGGCCTTTGAAAATGCGATCGCGGTAATCATGGCAGTCGGCGGTTCAACCAACGCTGTGCTGCATTTATTGGCCATTTCCAATGCCATCGGAGTGGAGTTGTCCCTCGATGATTTTGAAACTATTAGAGCGAAAGTACCAGTGCTGTGCGACCTCAAACCCAGCGGCAAATATGTAGCAACCGATTTGCACAAAGCTGGCGGCATTCCTCAAGTAATGAAAATGCTGCTAGAAAAGGGTTTACTGCACGGAGACGCCCTGACAATTACCGGTCAAACTATTGCTGAAGTGTTAGCGGATATTCCAGCCGAACCCCGCACCGACCAAGATGTCATCCGCCCTTGGAACAACCCGATGTACGCCCAAGGGCATTTAGCAATTCTCAGGGGAAATCTGGCAACCGAAGGAGCCGTTGCTAAAATTACTGGCGTTAAGAAACCGCAAATTACCGGCCCGGCGCGGGTATTTGAATCTGAAGAAAATTGTTTGGATGCAATTTTAGCCGGCAAAATTCAAGCCGGAGATGTGATTATCATCCGCTACGAAGGGCCCAAAGGCGGGCCGGGAATGCGCGAAATGTTAGCACCAACTTCGGCAATTATTGGCGCCGGTTTGGGCGATTCTGTAGGGTTAATTACTGACGGCCGCTTCTCTGGCGGAACTTACGGCATGGTGGTCGGTCACGTTGCACCAGAAGCGCAAGTTGGCGGGACAATTGCTCTAGTAAAAGAGGGTGATTCGATTACAATTGATGCTAACAATCGCTTGTTGCAGCTCAATGTTTCTGATGCAGAATTGGAGCAGCGGCGCGCTCTTTGGCAGCCTCCTAAACCTCGCTATACTAAGGGCGTTTTAGCTAAATACGCTAAGTTGGTTTCTTCTAGCAGTGTTGGTGCTGTGACTGATTTGGGTTTGGGTTAAAGTAGGAATTTTTTTAACCGCCGATGAAGCCAGATAAACGCAGATGAACGCAGATAGGATTTTATCTGCGTTCATCTGTGTCCATCCGCTGATATCTGCGGTTAAAACATTCCAAATTAAGGGCGCTGATTCAAAAAGCGGCCTGCCATCGACATGGCGTCAGTAATATCTACGTCGCCGTCTCCATCTGCATCTAAAAACGTATTTAAAACGGGATTTCCGCCCTGGGCTGGATTTTGGGCGTTGCCGCCGGTTTGTAGCAAATTCAGTATGAGCGGCACCAAAACAGGTATCATCGCCTGCACTGTGGCGTTATTCAAACCGGTTCTTTGGGCGATATCGGTCACTATTTGCGTGAGTTGGCCGGCTCCGAACAAACTCTGTACCGCTTGGGGGTTGGGATTTGTGCCGCTAAATTGGTTGACAAGTTGTTGAGCTTGTGCGTCTCCTGACTGCGATCGCACGTCTTGTAATGCCGATCGCACGTATCCGCCCAAAACCGACATCGCCAACTGAGTCGTACCCGCATTGACGCCCTGGTTGCCGCTCAACTGCTCTACCGCACCGAGAATGTTGCCCAACTGATTGGGGCTTGCTTGTTGGTTGGGATTGTCGATCGCGCTCAAAATTTGGTCAAATAGTCCCATAATTTTCCCTCCGTACAGTTGTTTCTCAACTTTAAATTATAGCAACTCCTGTTTTTCATGATTACTAAAAATAGTTGTGATTTGGGTATTGTCACTCATTTAATGGGGTAGCGACAGCCAGTTAGTAAGCAATCTCATACCATTTTAGATTTTAGATTTTAGATTTTAGATGGGGAATGAATTCTGACATCAGATTGCGGAGCGTGCTTGCAGTTGCATTCTTTTTTGAAACATGGATTAAAACGAATAATTTTTAAGTTTTTACAGCTCCTCTTTTTTTGGGCTTGGTTGGCACGTTCTCGTTGCCGAGGGAATTATATTCACGAGCAACTGGAGGTTGTAAGAGCGTATTTTGCCTTAAATCCTCATGCTTAATCGGCAGGGCTATCGAAAATTCCGTCCCCGTTCCCACCTCAGACCAAAAGTTAATTGTCCCCCCGTGTTTTTTAACGATAATTTCGCGACCAATTGCCAATCCCAAACCCGTACCTACACCTCTCGGTTTAGTAGTAAAGAATGTTTCAAACATTTTTTCTTGGCTCTCTGGTGCTATTCCCGTACCGTTATCAGAAATTCGCACTAGCACTGAGTCGTCGTCCAAGTATTCTGTAGTAATCACAATCCTCGGCGAAAAACTCGGTGCTTCCTGTTTGCTTGACTCCGAAGCCGATTGTTTTTTCGCCTCGGCTGAGCTGGACTTCTCACTTTTTGCTTTCTCTTCCACAGCATCTAGTGCATTGTTGATAAGGTTCACAAATACCTGGTAAAGCAAACCCATATAGCCTTCCACAGTCGGAATATTCCCGTAATTTCGCACCACTTCAATGCCCTGTTTGATGCGGCTGTTGAGAATCAGCAAACTGCTGTCTATGCAGGCGTGCAAATCGACGGGATGAGGGGCTGCCTCATCGAGGCGAGAAAAATCTTTCAAACTTAAGATAATAGCTTTGGCTCTTTCAGCGCCTACTTGCATTGAGTCAAATATTTTTATCAAATCTTCTTTGAGAAAATCGATGTCTATTTCTTCGCCTTTCGCCAGCACTGCTGCAGGGGGGTTGGCAATTTCTGTTTCGTAAGTTTTGAGCAAGTCTAAAATATCTTCAACATAATTTCTTGCAGGAGCGATATTGGCATAGATAAAATTGATTGGGTTGTTAACTTCGTGAGCAACACCGGCTAACATCCGCCCCAAAGTTGCCATTTTCTCATTTTGAAGTATCTGGCTTTCTTGTTCAGATTTCAATTCTTTGAGCAACTGATTTACTTTCTGAATCAGTTGATTCAGCGAAGTTGCTAATACTCCTACTTCATCGGTGCTGGTAACTGGTACTTGCAACTGAAAATTAGATTCTTCAGTCACTCGCTGAGCGATTTTAGTTACAGCAGCGAGGGGTTTGGCGATCGCCCGACTGGTGAAGCCCGCCAGCACTGCTGCAACGATGATTGACAGTGCCATGCTACCCAAAATTATTTGCACCCGCAGCGTCTGGGCTCGCAGCAGATCCTCCCGCCCTGCATCTTCTTGCTCTTGGGCGCGATCGATAATTTCTGCTATATCATTGACCGCCCTATCTAGTTCCAACCCTATTTTATCTCGATCTAAATTCGACAGCAACTTACGTTTTACAAGTTGTTTAGCGGGGTTATTTGGCAATACAATGATTTTTTTATTAACTCTTTCTATTCGAGCAAGATAATTAGACAATAGCGAATCGCAAGTTTTTTTAAATTTTTCTATACCTTCTATGTCTTCCATGTATTTAGAGTTCTTGACTTCAGATAATAACACCTTCAAGTTGTAAATATTGTTTTGTAGTTGTTCGTATTTGTTGTCAAAAATTTTGGGCTGTTCTAGCCCGTAAATAAGCCATTCTTGGCTATTTTTAGTTCGCAGTAAAGCCACCTGTAACTTATTTAAAAGCTGAGTTTCTCGATCGATGTGTACTTGATTGTTAGTTCTGCGATAGTAATGAGTTCCCACCAACATCCCGATAGTCGTTCCTCCAATCGCAACACAAAGAGCCAGTGCGTACCCAATGCTGATTTTGTCGCGAATACTGAGGTTGCCCAAGGAATGGGCTATGTGAGCGAAATAATTGGGCTTGACTGGCTGGCTCTCTTTGATGTGATGCTCGCAAGAGGTAGAGAGTTCTTGTGAAGGCTGATTTAGATGTTTGAGCTGCATAGATGCTAACCTGTGAATAATTCACGCACTGACAATTCAGTCTAACTTAACTCGCGGCTAATTTGAGAGTACCGCATTGATGTTTTATGTGATAATTTTTGTAAATTAAGATGCTCTTACGTTGCCTAAGAAACCCGGTTTTTCGTTTCCGCTTTTGGAGCTTCCAGGAGGCACTTACCTTAAGAAATAGGGTTTCTGGATACTTCATGCGATATTTTATTCTTAATAAAAAAGTATGGCTCGACTCGCGATCGAATAAATCACCGAATAAATAAGTAGGTAAATGCAAATAAACCAGCCTGCAGTTGCGGCGGGCGATAAACTGTAGGTGAGTTATCGTGCAAGCTACAATTGCAGCAAGAGCGCGATCGCACTTGTCCGTCCCGCTGGCGCTCAAACTCCGCAAACCGCGCCTGCTGGACAAGCAGAATCGCGATTGGCGGGCTCGCACAGTACGATACCCTTCGTTGGCGTAGCCCCCGTAGGGACGGGCTTTCCTTCGGATCGCTTCGCTAACGCTAACGGGCGCTTCGCCATTTTAGATTTTAGATTTTAGATTTGCAATGACTGATGACGATCGGCGTAATGTAAAAATCAAAGCATAACCCTTTTATTTGCCACTCCCCTCATGCCTTTGCCGCGCCTGTTAACCTTAATTGCTGCTTTCTGCCTCGCCCTGGGGCTGATTATTGGGCTGGTGAGTTCCTTAACAGGGCTTTACAGTCAAGTTGCGTGGTCTGCCTCTCCGCTGCTGGCTAATTTGCTGATTTTCCTGATAATTGTACTTTTGGGAACGCTAATTTTTGCGCTGCTTTACTATTTTAGGTTGCTGCAACGCCCTCAGAAAGTTAAGGGAAAACGGCCGATTACTCCGAAGATTCCTGTTGTGAAAAGTGAAGCAGCTTCGGAAAATCTCAAAGCAATTCGGCAACAAGTCGATCGTATTCAAGATGAAGTAGCGCGGCAAGCTTTGCTGTTGAGAGCCCGCGAAATTGAAGCTAGCATGGCTAGGGGCAGCGTTCGAGTAGTTGTTTTCGGCACCGGTTCTGCGGGCAAAACTTCCGCTGTCAATGCGTTGGTGGGGCGGATGGCTGGACAGGTGGGCGCGCCGATGGGAACTACCGAAGTTGGAGAAACTTACACTCTAAAATTGAAAGGAATCGATCGAGAATTAGCAATTACTGATACCCCAGGTATCTTGGAAGCGGGAGTTGCGGGGACTTACAGAGAGGAATTGGCGAGGCAGTTGGCGGCGAGGGCAGATTTGATCTTATTTGTTTTGGACGGCGATTTGCGAAAATCCGAGTACGAACCGCTGCGGACTTTGGCGGAAATTGGCAAAAGGTCGATCGTGGTTTTTAATAAAGTTGACCTTTATCCCGACACCGACAGAGATGAAATTCTCGATCGACTGCGGCAGCGAGTCAAAGGTTTTGTATCAGCAATGGATGTAGTCGCGATTAGCGCCAATCCGCAAAAAGTTGTACTAGAAGACGGCACAATTTTTCAGCCAGACCCGGATATTATGCCATTAATTCGGCGCGTCGCTGCGATTTTGCGAGCTGAAGGCGAAGACTTAATTGCGGACAATATTTTGCTGCAATCTCAGCACTTGGGAGACCAAGCGCGCAAGTTAATTGATGCTCAAAGAAGGCGGCAAGCTGATAAAGCAGTAGAGCGATTTCAGTGGATCGGAGCCGGAGTAATTGCTGTCACGCCTTTGCCAGTTGTGGATTTGTTAGCGACAGCAGCAGTTAACGCTCAAATGGTAGTAGAAATTGCTAAGATTTACGGCTGCGAATTAAATATCGATCGCGCGAAAGAACTGGCATTGTCTCTAGCAAAAACCCTAGCAAGTTTGGGAATAGTTGAAGGCGTAATTCAAGTAGTGTCTAGGGCGCTGCAGTTAAGCGTAGCCGGGTTTGTACTTGGCAAAGCAATTCAAGCAGTCAGTGCGGCTTATTTAACCAGAATTGCCGGGAAAAGTTTTATTGAATATTTCCGCCATGACCAAGATTGGGGCGATGGTGGCATTACCGAAGTTGTGCAAAGGCAGTTTCAGTTAAATCGGAAAGACGAGTTTGTCAAAGCATTTGTCAAAGATGCGCTCGCCCGCGTTGTCGAACCTCTGAACATCTATCAGCAAGAATCGGAACCAGACTTAGAAATGTCAGCGGAATTGGAACCAGAAGTCGAACAAGAATCCTTGTATCAGCCGCCGCAACAAGACGATTGGGAAACTTACAGCAACAAACGAAACGATGAGTGGTAATTGGGAATGGGGAATTGGGAATGGGGAATTGGGAATTGTCAACTGCCAACTGTCAACTGACTAATAACTAATTTCTTCCCACCAACAAATAAACGATCATTTCTCCTTTACCTTTAATCTCAACAGCACCGCGCTTTTTAAACAAAAATTTATCTTTTAAACGATCGTAAACCGCAGCACTCACCTGAATTTCCCCCGGAATACCGCTTGATTCCATCCGCTGAGCAACATTTACTGTATCCCCCCACAAATCGTAACTAAATTTAGTTAAACCAATGACTCCCGCCACCACCCCACCAATATTTATGCCAATGCGGAGACTAAAGTTGTGATTGTTTTGGACATTGAAGCTAGCGACAGCAGATTGCATATCCAGCGCCATTTGGGCAATAGCAAAAGCATGATTTTCCTGCGGTTCTGGCAAACCGCCGACTACCATGTAAGCGTCACCCATAGTTTTGATTTTCTCCAAACCGTGCCGTAACGATAACTCGTCAAATAGACTAAAAATTTGATTGAGAACTTTCACCGTTTCTGTCGCACTTTTTTGAGAGGCAAAATTCGTAAATCCCACCAAATCGGCGAATAAAACGCTGACCTCCGAAAAGCTGTCAGCAATTATGCTTTGTCCCTCCTGCAAGCGATCTGCAATCGGTTTCGGCAAAATATTTAATAGCAATTCTTCAATTTTTTCTTTCTGAGACTTGGTTTTTTCCAACAGCAAGCGCGTTTCCATTTCTGCCTGTTCCCGATAGGCGATTTCCTGCTGCAACATCAGATTTTTATCCCTCAGTTGCAACTCTAGTTCCCGCAGCCGCAATTGATTTTCTACCCTAGCTACCACCTCTACGGTTTGAAAAGGTTTAGTAATGTAGTCCGCCCCGCCAGCATTAAAGGCTTTCACCTTCTCAGAAGCTTGTACCACAGCACTCAGAAAAATAATGGGAATGCCACGAGTGCTAGCGTTCGCTTTCAAGCGACTGCAAACTTCATAGCCATCCATATCGGGCATCATAATATCGAGCAAAATCAAGTCAGGCTGAGCCAAATCCACAGCATCGAGTGCCTCTTGACCGCTAGATGCAGCTTCTACTTTATAGCCTTTCCTGGATAATATCAGCTCCATTAACAATAAATTGTTAAGACTGTCGTCCACAATTAAAATACTGCCCCTTAATTTTTCTGAAGATAATTGATTCATCGGCTTGCTACGGGCTTAGTTAAACTTAAAATTTGTTTAAATTTATAAATTACGCACAGGTGCGTCCAAACCTATTTTTTTTCACGGAAAGACGCATGGCCGAAGGCAAGCAAGAGGAAAAAAAACAGGTTTGTGAGGGCATGATTGCCTCCTCAAGTCAAATTTATTATACTAATTTGTCAAAACAACGAAAGCTGGGGCTAAAATTTCATATTGCGGATAAATTCGATCGACCTGGGCGTCGATTGATTGACTGGCGAATTGATTCACTGCTTGCTGCGGGTTTGGAAACCAAAAATATCTCACAAGCCCCACCGCTGCAATTTGCACTACAAAAGACCAAGGAGACTACCCGGACACTTTGCAGGGGTAATTTTCCCTAAATTCTGACGCGGAGCTGGATTCAAAAGTACGATCGACATCGTGGGCGGTAAGAAATGGGCGTGATCTTTTTATCTGATGCTCCCTGAGTCTGCGGTGTCGCATTATATTAAGAAATATAACAATAATTTTACACATGGGGGAGAATCCGGGGGCGGGATCAAGTCAAACCATCCGAGCGATCGGATCGAACACAACTTTGATAAGATTTAAGATTGACAACAAAATTTGCTATTGTGCGTCCGGGTAAAAACAATGAGCGATCGACCAATTATTCTCGGTATTGTCGGAGACAGCGCAGCGGGCAAAACCACCCTGACGCGGGGAATTGCCCAAGTATTGGGACCAGAAAATGTCACTGTGATTTGCACTGACGACTATCATCGCTACGACAGAAAGCAGCGGGCAGAAATCGGAATCACAGCATTGCATCCCGACTGCAATTATCTCGATATCATGCAGCAGCACCTCAGCCTGCTGCGTACCGGACAAGCAATTCTCAAACCCATCTACAACCACACCACAGGTACATTCGACCCACCGGAATACATCAAGCCCAGCAAATTTGTAATAGTTGAAGGTTTGCTGGGTTACGCAACCCGAACCATCCGCGATTCTTACGACGTAAAAGTGTATCTTGCTCCTCCCGAAGAGTTGCGAACTCAGTGGAAAGTTAAGCGCGATATCATGAAGCGCGGTTATACTGAAGAACAGGTGCTTGCAGAAATAAAAAAACGGGAACCCGACTCGGAAGACTTCATTCGTCCTCAGCGCAAATCGGCCGACGTTGTAGTTAGTTTTTACCCGCCAGAAGCGGATAATGAATCGAATTTAAGCGTCCGTTTAGTGCTCAGACCGACAATTCCTCACCCTGATTTTACTGAAATTTTAGGTCGAGGCAGCGAGAGTTTTAAACCTGCAATTCGCTTGGGACTCGATCGGGATATGGGCAAACCAGTTGACGTTTTGGAAGTAGACTCCCACGCTACCAGCGAGCAAGTAAACGAACTGGAAATGATGTTGTGTAGCGAGTTGCCGCACCTGCGGGGATTTTGCTCGGCCCAAGGCAACCCGGAAATTGGCAAACTTATCGGCACAACTGGCGAAGTTTTGCAAAGTTACCCGCTAGCTTTGACGCAGTTGCTAGTTGCATATCACATGATGAAAGCAATTCATGTGTATTAGTTAGTTGGCAGTTGGCAGTTGGCAGTTGTTGGTTGTTAGTTGTTGGTTGTTATTGCAAGGATTAATAACCAATAACCAATAACCAATAACTAATGTACTCGCAAAGTCGGGTTAGCAGTGCCTAATTGCTGAAGTGGCATGGAGACTGGCAACTGACTTTGAGGTGCAGGCAGCATTTCGCCTCGGAAGTCGAGGATGGTGACAAGCAGCAGATAGGCAACTGCTAAAATTATAGAAATCACTCCAGTGATAATAGCAACAAGTTTTGAACGATCCATATTCAGCAAATTTTAACTACAGCTAATATTAGTTTAACATTAAAAATATCAACATTATTACTTAACTTATGCAATAGAATATAATCAGGTGCTAGTTATTTCTCTGACAAAAATGGAACCTCTTGTAGATGCGCCAAATCCCACCGAGATACCCAGAGCTACCCCAGTTGTGGAAACATTTAATCTGGGGAAGTTCTACCGTACCGGCTTTTGGATGAATGAAAAAATTGAATCGCTCAAAAATTGCACTCTGACTGTCTCTGAGGGGGAAACTTTTGGGTTGTTAGGGCAAAATGGAGCGGGGAAAACTACGCTGCTGAAAACTTTGCTGGGTATAGTGCGCCCCACTTCTGGGCGGGCGCTGCTGTTGGGGAGGCCTTTGGGCGATCGCACTGTGAAGCAGCGAGTCGGCTATTTGCCAGAAAATCCCTATTTTTACGATTATCTCACGGGCTGGGAATTCTTGCAATTTGCGGCGGGGTTATTTCAAATTCCCCCCTCGATTCAGCGACAGCGAATTCCGAATTTGCTAGACTTAGTTGGACTATCTCAATCGGCGGCAATTAAAAAACAGTTGCGCCAGTATTCTAAGGGAATGCTGCAACGGATCGGCATGGCTCAAGCTTTGATTAACAATCCAGATGTGGTATTTTTAGATGAGCCGATGTCTGGTTTAGATCCGATGGGACGCTATCAGATGCGGGAGATAATTTTATCGCTGAAAAATCAAGGAAAAACAATTTTTTTTAATTCGCATATATTGTCTGATGTGGAGAAGATTTGCGATCGGGTAGCAATTTTGGCGAAAGGTGAGTTAATCTGCATTGGTGCGATCGACGAAATCCTAGGTAATACTGAAACTTACCGGGTTGAAGGTAGGGGCGGTCACTTGAATATCCTGAAAAAATGGATACCGGATATGGAAGTTGATAATGATTTGTGGTACGGTCATTTGCAGGGCGATCCGAAGGAGTTTCTTTCTAGTCTGAGCGGTACGGGAGGGCAGCTAATTGGGATGAATTTGGCTAAGCCTAGTTTGGAAGAGTTTTTTATGCAGCAACTGCAAGAAAGAGGAATTTATTCTAGTAGTTGAACTTTATACATCAAGTTGATTGTGAGGTGGGCATTTTTCCCGCCCTGACTATAGAAACGGGCAAGATGCCCGTTCCACAGCACATCAAGTTTCTTGTGGGGTGGGCATCTTGCCCGCCTCTGAAAAGCTAATGTTTTTTACTTCCGTTAACAATGGCAACTGTAGATTTGCACATACTAACTCTGCACAATTCCACTGCCGCAGATACTCACAAACTTCAGAAATAATCGCATTTGCTGCATCTAAATCTCCTGCTTGAGAAGCATGATAGTGCGCTCTGATTAACGGCTTAATATCCTCGATATCTTGCCATTCCGATTTAGGTTTGAGCGGAATGCTGATATAATAACTATAGGCTTGGCTGTGGGCGGTACGGAGATTTTCAGGATTTTGATTTAGCAGGTACTCGCCCTTTTCTCGGACTAGGGGATGCAAGTGATAGGATTTGAGATGGCGATCGTAATATAGCAATTGTCGGCGTTTGAGTGCTTGAATAATATTTTCTTTAAGCTCATACTTGCTAACTTCTGGCATTTGAGCGCTAATTCCGGCAAAAGATAGCGGATATTCTGAGGTTTGGTAGACAGAAATTCGGCTGAGACAAGTTTGCTCGCCGTCGCTAAGACGCGCTATGATTTCATCGATAGCTCTTTCAATATCTCGAATCAGCAACCAGTCTCTCTGGTGCAGAAAAATCCCGACATTTCCCTGAAACTCGGTATCATCTCGAATCAAGGCTGCGACGAGTTGTAAGGCTTTGGGATGTCCTGAATAGCGATCGCATATTTCCGCTAATTCCTCTGCATTTGCAGTCAGATTAAAAGATTGCAATAGGGCAACTGCCGCCTCTTGATTCAATCCGTTTAGCTGGATTTCGCGGGTGACTGTTGACGGCAATTCGGCTAAGCTTTCGCGACTGGTGAAAATAATTTTACTTTGATGTTCTGTTTCTAACAGTTGTTTGAATAACCAAGCATATTCTGCACAATCCTCTGCGAAATAACCAGCCGCTTTTGCCTCTCCAGCTTTCAAAAGTGTGTCGGCGCGATCGAAAACGAGCAAGCAAGGTTTATCTCTGAGGATTTTGAGCAGATTTTCGGTTTTTTTGCCGCAGTCATTTTGAGCATTGACGGCTGCGGTAATCTCGCCGTTAGATAGGGTGAATAGCAGGGAGTCAATTATGCGATCGAAGGGGGGTGCTTTGCCTGTTGCGGATTGCAAGGATTGCCAAGCGGCGCAGGTGAAGGGGGTTTTTTCTGTGTGGATTTGGCGAATTAGTTGGCTGGCGAGGGTGGTTTTTCCGATGCCCGGTAATCCGACAATTGAGATGGCGATGGGAACCCCCCCCAGCCCCCCCTTGGTAAGGGGGGGAGCAAGAGTGGGCGATTCATTGGTAAGGGGGGGAGCTGTGATTAGGGTTTTTAAGGTGTCGATTTCTTTGGTGCGCTGTACCCAATTTCTGATGGGGGGTAAGTTTTCTGGGAGGGGGAAAGTGCGATCGGTTTGGTTGTCTAGGGGGATATCTGCGATCGGGGCTGATAGTAATTCTGGTTCTTGAATTTCCCGCGCAACAATGTCTTGCCAGTTTTTCACACCTACAGCTTTGCAAATGTGTATAAAAGTCTCTCGTCTAATTGGTTGCTGCGTCCAAAATCGCTTTAAAGTTGCTTTTGAAGTGAGAGCAGCCTGACACCAGAGCTCATCTGCTTTATTCCATCCGAGATTGCGTCTTACCATGTCAATGATTTTTAGCCCTTCTTCGGATGCTCTGAGCAAACCTGCCATTGCTACTCCTCTACGGAAATTATGCCTTAGTAAAGAATGTTACATGATTTGGTGAGCCAAATGAGCCAAATGAGCCAAGTGAGCCTTTGATGTTGAGCCAAATGGTGAGCCGTTAAGCCTATACATATTCAGGATTGTGGAGTATTGTGAAATGATGTGTTTGGTTGTCAGGTACGTTTGACGGTGCATCTGGCGGGCGATCGGGGATACAGCTTATCTGCTGTTGGAGCAATGTAAAGTTTTATTACAAAAACAGGGCGAACTGCATAAAAAGCAGATGAAGGCCCTGATAGATATCTAGGAAGGCTTGCAAGGCGGGCTTTGCTGGTTTTGACGCAACTATATTTGTGAGGAGATGGGATTATGAAGTTACTGACAGATGATGTGTTGTTGGGTAGTGCAGTGGATGTGAGTGGGGTATCAGATGAGGGAGTTGTTCGGATAGCGAAGGCAACCACTGGTTTGGTAACAGGTGGCTTTGAAGGAAGTCAACAAACTCTCAAGTTAGATTCAAACGGAGGGGGAACAGCCGAATATTCTTACGATATGCTACCAATTCCTGACAATCTCATACTTCGTTATGAGGGGAAAGAAATTTTAAATACAGGGTTTGTATCCGGTGCAGGAAGTGGTACGGTTACAATCCCCTCTGGAAATTCTGATAAGTTGCAAGTGATATTAGCAACTAATGACAAGGATACATTTTGGGAGTATACCATATCCACAACTCTACCAGATTCGACCACAACTCCACCAGATTCGACTACTACTCCTACCACAACCCCACCGAACTCGACTAATAACCCTAACACTTCTCCTACTTCATCAAACATTAGCAAGGATGCAAAATACGAATTTCTTGCCAAAGATGTTGCTTACAAAAATGGCAAAACTATTTTAGATAGTAATGGTAAGAATATAGTAGAGCAAACGTGGCAGCAATTATTAGGGCAGGATCTCAGTAATATTTACGATGGGAAGCGGTTTCAAGATATCGTTAACGGCTACAAAGTAGACCGAGTTTTTGACGATACAAACACAACAAAGACAGGTTTTTTTGCCCTGGGGTTGACATCAACTCGCGGGGATGCTCCAGTTCTAGCAATTCGGGGTACGGAACCGACAGCTAACTTATTTGCAGATATTTTCTCAGATATCGACCCCAGAGGAGTTGGTTTCAATCAATATGAAGCTAGCCGAGATGTCAATCCTGCTGATGATAATGTAAGGTTTACACCCCTTGAATGGTTATCCCAAGTAAGTCGCGATCCATCTAAAAATCCCAATCTTTTAGCGCCCGATATTACTGGTCACAGTTTGGGAGGTGCATTAACCCAATTGTTTGCGGCTGACTTCACCAATCGCGGTGGCAAGTTAGGAGAGATAGTAACCTTCAATTCACCTGGTATTGGCAGAAGTTTTGTAGGCAATTTTAACCCACAAAATGTCTCTAATGTCAATCATTATATTGTTTCTGGCGATTTTGTCAGCCTTGCTGGTGAAGCATATTTACCAGGTAAGTTCCAACTGAGGGATTTCTTTAACTTTAATCCTCTTAACAATCATTTACTACCCGTTTTGACTCAGGAGGTAAACTACGATCAACCAACCTATGACCAACCATCAGCAGATGGCAAAAACAAAAATTCAGTTAAACCAGGGGATGTAAGAACAGTAGTTAATAACGGTTCTACAAACTGGTTGAGTGACCCCTTCTTTGCTTACGTCGATCCAGAATATACATCCCTTATAGGTTTGGCTACAGGGGCACTTGCTGGTGTTGCGCCAGGAAATGTTAAGTCATTAGCATTTGTACCACCATTACTACTGTTTCGAGGAACTACTGAAGCAGCTAGAAAGACAGTTGGGATTGTGGCTGATATTACTGGAGGAGCGATCAACAACATCGGTACTGGATTGACAGAAATTGTAAAGACTCTCAACGAATCTAACCCTGGTTCTGAATCTGTCCAAAGGGATAGCAGCATTCCCTTACCCAAGCTAGACTTGAATCTACTCGATCTGATTGATGTCAAGCCGATCGACTTGGCCATGAAATATGTACAGCCTAATGATACATTAAAGCTTCAAGGTACAGTCAGTCTGCCAAAGCTATTTAACGTGAGTGCTAACTTTACAAATGACAACTTTATCCAGATTAGTAAGAGCGGTATTGATGTCAAAGGTGAGCTTTATATACCAGAACTACCAATCATACCTAATCTCCTTAAGCTTAAAGAAACTAAGCTATCTATTGATACAATAGAGAAAAAAGTTGAAGGGGAAGGGGTAATATTTTTTCCTGTTATCGAGAAAGGAATTGTTGCAGGGGTTGGTTTTAAAGACAAAAAACTTGACTCTGCTACTTTAGGTGTAGATGGTCTTAATCTCCCCCTTGGACAAACAGGCTTTTCTTTGCAGAAATTACAGGGTACTCTAGGTAATATTGCTGCTGTTGAAAAATTAGATATTGGCGAACTTCAAAAGCTTGATTTTGGTTTGAAAGCCAATATAACTGATAGTTTGCCTGAGTTAAAACTAAAGTTACCTGACTGGGCAGGCGGTGAATTCTCTGGTCAGCTTGTTGACATTGATGCAGGCTTCAAGATTAGTAAAGAGAGTTTTACACTAGACGGAGGAATCAAACTCATTAGTGATAAAAATAAAAATGCAGGAGTAGTTGAAGGAAATGGACAGTTAGAATTAAACTGGAATAAAAAAACTCTTAGCAGTGGTGAAAAAGGTCTCAATGTTTCTGTATTAGGAGATTTCATTAAAGGCAAATTAAACTTGCAAACTGATTCTGATTTGAACTTTAATGCACAGGGAACGGGTAATGTAAAATTTCCCGAAATTAATATTGATGCACCTATCTTGGGTAAAGTTAACTTTGGAGGTGTGCCTTTAGCAGACGGTGAATTTAGAATAGATTACACTAATAACAATGATTTTTCTGATGACCTTATTCAAGCCTATGGCAAGTTACCATCAGTAGTAATCCCTATTCCTTTTCGAGATCCGATAGTAATAACACCTGACGCTACAGTTAAAGTTTTTCTTGCACCTCCCAAAAATGGTACTCCACAAGTTCAAGGTTTTTTTGGTAATGCCTTACCTAAAACAAGTAGCTTCACAATTACTCCAAACACTCAGTGGCTGATTATGAATGCCAACTGGGATACTGCCACCAACAACGTACCAGTTCAAGTTAAAACGCCTAACGGAACAATCATCAATGAGTCAGAATTTGCTGCTAATAGCATTGCCATTGTTCCTGCTCTCAGCACTTCCACCACTAAAGCCGTTATTGTACCGAATCCTACATCAGGAATTTGGGATATTAAGGTAGCAAACCCCGCTGGTTTAGGTAACGTACAATATAGTGCTTTCCGAGATTCCAAAGCTCCTACTGTTCAAGTCATTAATGTGGCTACAGATGTTATAGAGCGAAATATCAGTAGTTTGCTTACAGATGCGAGCGGGCAAAATGTTACCATTAACTACAACGCTTTTGACCCTGATTCTAATGCTAAAGTCAGCTTTTTCTACGACACTGATAACCAGGGGTTTAATGGCATTTTAATCAAAGATGGTCTTGATGAAACGGACGGTACTGGTAATTTCACTTGGAACACAGAAGGTGTACCAGCGGGAGATTACTACATCTATGCAATGGTAGTAGATGACAATAACCCACCAGTTTTCAGCTACTCTCCGAATCCTGTACGGGTGAGTGAAGCAGCAGATTTATCTGTTACCAAAACAGCCAATGCAGATACCACGACAGTTGGGAATAACTTAACCTATACTGTCACCGTCACCAATAAAGGAACGAGTAACGCCAAAGAAGTAAGTCTTGCAGACACATTGCCAGAGGGCGTAGAATTCATTTCTGCTAGTATCAATCCCACTCAAAGGTCAGGAAATAAACTCACCTTTGACCTCGGCAACTTAAACAACGGTGAAGCTAAAACTATCAACGTCACTGTTACTCCGCCAATAACAGGAAATATCACTGGCAGTGCTCAGGTGACGAGTAAAACTTTCGATCCTGATGCTACCAACGATATCGCTGTTCTAACTACATCAGTCAAACCAATTTCTACTGACCTTAGCATCACCGCAACGGGAACTCCTACCACCGTAAATCTAGGAGATAAACTTACCTACAGCCTAACTGTCACCAACAATAGTCCCACTAAAGCTACAGGTGTTACCTTCACTAACGAGTTGCCATCTGGATTGAAAGATGTTTCTGCTACCTCTAGTAAGGGTGGAACCCCCGAAAATAACAATGGAACCATTACTGCTGAATTGGGTGATTTAAACACGGGTGAATCTGCAATAGTCACTATTAATGCCACTTCCATCGCTGCGGGAAATTTCAGTAATAATGCCAGCGTTACGAGCAAAGAAGTTGATTCAGAATCGGTTAATAATACTCTCATTCAGCGGACAAAAGTTAATGCCAAAGATCCAGATTCGGCCGATCTAGACTTGACTCAGACAGTTGATAACCCTACTCCCAAGGTGGGAGATCAAGTTAACATAACTCTGGCTTTGACCAACAAGGGAATCGGTATTGCCAGTAGCATCAATGTTACTAACCTATTACCTCCCGGACTGAGTTTTGTATCTGACACACCCGAACAAGGTAGTTATGACAATACTACAGGTGTCTGGAATGTAGGGAACATGAAAGATAATCTAACCCGGACTTTAAAACTTACAGCAATTGTTACTGCGCCTAACTCAATTACTAATCTAGCGGCAGTCACGGCTGTTAATGAACCAGATCCTAACCCTATCAACAGCCAAGCTTCACTGATAATTAATCCAATAGGGAGCAGTGGATCTACTCCTGCTCAAAAAGTTCCAATTTTGGGAACTTCAGGAAACGATAACTTGGTTGGTACTTTTGAGCCTGATGTCATCTATGGCTTGACTGGAAATGATACCGTAGGTGGCATTGGCGAAAGCGACACCCTCTATGGAAATGAAGATGATGATGTTATCAACGGCAATCAGACTAACGATCTGATAATTGGCGGAAAAGGCAACGATTTACTTTTTGGAAGAAAAGGTGACGATCAAATATATGGCGATATAGGCAATGACACTCTCATTGGCGGTTTAGGTCAAGATATCTTATTTGGCGGGCCAGATGTTGATACTTTTGTTCTGCCCACCAAGGCTGCGGTAGCTACTGATTCTCTAGCCGATACTATCAGGGATTTCCAAGTAGGAATTGATAGAATTGCCTTAACAGATGGATTAACAGTCTCTAACTTAATCCTGATTCCTGTTAATAACAACACAGTTATCCAGATAGCAGGAAATAATCAAATATTAGGTGTGGTTGCTGGCATATCACCTAGTCAGCTAAGGAATGAAAAATAAATAAGTTGATTAGTTATCGGTTATAATGAAAAAAGTGTGAGATTACAATTTTTACCAAA
>NZ_JAUPTE010000046.1:0-49258 GCF_036701705.1 Microcoleus sp. w1-18aA5
GATCGCGTTTGAGCCAGTCGTCGAGGACATCAAATATGCCTCTTTCGGTCTGGGCGCGTCCGACTGCGATTGTCATTTACGCAAATCTCCAAATGGATATAATTACAACGGATCTGTCTCTAGTCATGAGTCTTCCACCGTTGCCTCTGCTTAGCAGAAAACAAGTTGGATTATGAACAGACTTTACTTTTCTTTACCGTATTGACGATTATAGAGGTAATTCTTTACAAGAGCAAGTTTTTCTTAAAAAACTTTTGGGTCTTGACTTGTGACCGAAAGCATCCAGGATACAAGCCCCCGGATTCATTCCGAAAGCAGACTCAGGACCCAGAAAGAAAAAACCTGTATCGGATAAAGGAGCCCCCGAATTTATCCGTGGGGTCAATGGTTCAAATCTAAAATCTAAAATCTAAAATCTAAAATCGATTGACTTGTGCGAAGTCCCCGAATCCCTCGAAGTCTCCAAAGTCTTTGCCCTGCATTTGGGAAATTCTACTATATAGGAGCCTCTGCGCTTTGCGTCAGAAGCCCGGTGGCTTGGTAGATGTATCGCCCTCAACCTCTGATTTTTCTAAGAAACTGGGTTTCCGTGGGTAAGTCCTATATATATACTGAGGATAGAGCTCCAAACTTAGGTTTTTAAGACTATATGTTCAGCATTGACATCATTGTGAAAAATACGCCCGTCTCGCTGTCGGTGCAGCGGAAGTTGGAGGAAGACGCTGAGACTGTTTACCAGCAGGTACTGGCGGCGATTCGCAACTCCCAACCGCAAATTTTGGAACTCACCTGCGAGAAAAACCCTGAGAAAAAGGTGGCTGTACTCAGCAGCGAGATTTCTGGGGTGGTGGTTTCTCAGAAATCGGGGGCGTCATCTACAGGCAGATCCCCTGGCTTTGTCTCGATGACAGCAGAATGAGGGCTGGGGGTGTTGGTGCCGATATGAGCCAATCAGCCGTTGCTGTGCGGGATTTGGGTTTTTGCTGGCCGTCGGGCGATCGAGTGTTGCAAGGTTGCTCTCTGGATGTACCCAAGGGCGAGTTTTGGATGCTTTTGGGCACTAACGGCAGCGGCAAGTCTACGCTGTTGAGGCTGATGGCTGGGCTGCTGCACCCCCAGTCGGGGGAAATTGACCTGAGTGGGCGGGTGGGGTTTGTGTTCCAAAACCCCGATCACCAATTGGTTATGCCGACGGTGGGTGCGGATGTGGCTTTTGGTTTGGTGGAGGAAAAGCTTTCTAACGTTCAGGTGCGGGAGAGGGTGGCGGAGGCTTTGGAGGCTGTGAATTTGCTGGATTTGCAGCGGCGGCCGATTTATGCTTTGAGTGGGGGCCAGAAGCAGCGAATTGCTCTTGCTGGGGCGATCGCCCGTCACTGCGAAATTCTGCTGTTGGATGAACCGACGGCTTTGTTAGATCCGGATTCTCAGTTGGATTTGGTGGCGGCGGTGCAGCGGTTGGTGAAAAATCGCGGGATTACGGCTTTGTGGGTGACTCACCGTTTGGATGAGTTGAATTATTGTGATGGGGCTTTTTTGTTGGAAAAGGGCCAAGTTGTCGATCGGGGAGATCCGGCACGTTTGAAGCAGCGGTTGATGCAAAGCCAAGATGTTTAGCTGTTAAGTGGCGGACGTAAAATAGCTGTAGAAGTCAAAGAGTCGCTAGGAGCAAAAAAATGACCGTTGAAGAAGCCATCATCGATAAGGTGCGGGTGCTGCCACCTGAAAAGCAACAAGAGGTATTAGCGTTCATCGAGTTTTTGGATTCGGATGAGTGGGAGCATATCTATAAAGGGCGGTTTAAGGAACTCCAGCAAGAAGTTCAGATCGGAATTGATGCGGCGGATCGAGGAGATGTCATTGATGCTGACGTGATGTTTCAAAGGTTGCGGGACAAACTACGGCAGCAGCAAGCTCAGGTAGGTCAATGAGCCATGTTTGCAGGTTTACAGTTCCCGCCAGTCGAGATATCGAAGCGATCATTGACTATGTGGCTGATAACAGCAGCTTTGATGCTGCGGAACGGTTGCTCAATAGAATTAACGATCGGTGCAAGAGGTTGGCAAGCTTTCCCAGTATGGGACGGAAGCGGGATGAGCTGGCTCCCAAGGTGCGAAGTTTCCCGATCGATGATTACCTAATTTTCTATCGTGCTATTGAGGAAGGTATTGAAGTTTTGCGAGTCGTCAGCGGTTATCGGGATTTACGGGTTTTATTCTCACAATCTGATGAGGATTGACCGTGTAAGTGAGTAGCCATGAAGCATTGGAAGGTGAAGAGCTTCAAGATCAGGTAGCAGCGTGCCAGCTTGATACCAAATTAATCTCGCAATCCTCGATCGCGCAACCAAGCATCTGCCCAAAGTGTATCGGCTTCTGACAGCGGTGGTATGACTTCCCAGTTGCGATAATCTATCTTCAGGTCGTAACTTGCTATGTCGTAAATTTGAGTGAATAATTCCTGCAAATTGATGACAGGTTCAGTATCACCCGATCGCAGCGGCAGAGGAAAGGCAGGCAGCGGGTTCTGCACGTTAAAAGCGTACAAATCTGCTCTGGGACGGCGATTTCCCCGACACACGAGAACGCTATAGTGGCTTTCAATGTCATTGCCAATAACTGGCATTTTTTGACCGCGCCGCAATAAATCTATTTCAATTAAATGAGTGCGACTGGATAAAATTTCTTCTCGCTTTTCTTCGTACATTTGTCGTCCTTTTCCTGGGCGCTTATTGCTAGGCGAGAGGATTTCAATCAGGGTGATTAATTCTTGGTTTCCTCTTTCTCTAATTTCTAAATAGCCTTCCCGAACCTGGTAGGGCATGGGAATATTTACTGTCAAGGGTTGTGTGGGTGGCGCTGCAACGGCTACGTTTGATGTGATTAATTCGGTTGTAGTTCTGGGCTGAATTACGTTTACATCAGGAATGCCAATTGATAAATTGTCGTCAGCGGTTTCATAGATTCTCACTTCCAACGAGACTAAATACTTAGGACGCAGTTGGGGAGACAAAAATCTAAAAATTTCACTAATTAACAAGTGATGTAGGGCAGGCCAGAGTTCAGGATGCTCTAAATACGGGTCCATACCGGGAAAGGGAGATGGCATTGATGTGACTCCTTGACTCAAATCTATTTCTAGTTTAGTTGAATATTTGTGGAACAGGCATCTTGCCTGTTTCTTGGGCGGGCAATATGCCCACCCCACAACATATTTTAATGTTTGTGGAACCGGCATCTTATCTGTTGTTCGCACTGTTCAACGCTTAAACTTCGATCGACAATTGCATCGGAATTGACACGCTGTTTTCATCCAACACAGACACCGCATTTACGAACACAATTGTATGCGGGACTGCGGGCATTAAGTGGCGCAGTGCATTTAGGTAAGATTCGGCATCGGGGCGGCGGGCGAAACGGGCGACTGTTAACCGCTGACAGTTGGGGAGGTGGCGAATTAGATGCCAAGGTTGAAGTCGATCGCGATAAGTCGATTGTTTTGGTATCATAGGAAAATCCTTCCCACTTTTGTGGGTGGTTGAAGAAAGGCGATCGCTCTAGATTTCTCAGGTCACGGGGCGATCGCTGTTAACTGTATAAATAATCATTGAATTACGAGTAGTCGTAATTGTCAAGGGCGGAATGGGACGAATTAGACTGCGAGTTCGAGAACTCGCTCAAGAGAAGGGTTGGACTCTCAGGGAAGTCTCCAACAGAACGGGTATTCCATACACTACGATCGCCACCTATGCCAGTTCTCCAGGTATGGCAACTGTTGACTACACGGCTTTGGACAAGATGGCTCGTGCTTTTGAGATTGCGATCGAGGATTTAGTGGAAATTCTGGAACAGTAAACTGATTTATCAGCGGCAAGATGGGGCTAATTCGTTTGCGGGTTCGAGAACTAGCTGAGGAGAAGGGTTGGACGCTGAAAGAAGTCTCTGACAGAACGGGAATTCCCTACAGCACGGTTAAAAAATACGCCCAAGCTCCCAAAATGGCAACGGTAGACTATACGGCTTTGCAAAAACTTGCTGCTGTCTTCGATTTGATGATCGAAGATTTGGTTGAGGTTTTGGAACGGTAAACTGATTTGTCAGCGGGAAGATGGGTCTAATTCGATTGCGGGTTCGAGAACTAGCCGAAGAGAAGGGTTGGACATTAAAAGAAGTTTCTGAGCGATCGGGCATTCCTGACAGTACGGTTAGAAGCTATGCCCATTCTCCCAAGCTGGCAACTGTAGATTATACGGATTTGAACAAAATGGCTCGCGTGTTTGATATTGTGATCGAAGATTTAGTTGAGATTTTGGAACAGTAAAGAAAAAATAATGCTCGTGAAGACTCAAAGAGAGTTGATGGTCTAAGGACATAATAATGTTGTGTTTCTAGTATTTTACTCAAAAAAACCAGGACACAACATTGTTGTGTCCCTACTGTATTGTCAGCAATTGAGAAATTGTATTTTACTCAAAAAAGCCAGGAGACAACATTGTTTCGCTTCCCTACCTCATCTCATATCCAAACAAATTCGGATCGACTTCTCCCAAATTCAAATCTGCCAAACCATACTCAGCCCAACGCCTTTCGACCATCGCCGCCACATCCGGATCGGACTCCAAAACTTCCCCCCATTCGTGATCGGTTTCCGGCGGCATCTTCGTAGTAGCATCAATCCCCATTCTGCCTCCCAAACCAATCTTTTCACTGGCAAAATCTAACGTATCAAAGGGCGTATTCGGCAGAATAAATACATCCCGAACCGGATCGACTTTAGAACTAATTGCCCAAACTACTTGACGCGGGTCGCGAATGTTGATACTTTTATCGACAACAATCACAAACTTAGTGTAAGTAAACTGCGGTAATGCACTCCAAAATGCTAAAGCAGCCCTGCGCGCTTGACCGGGATATGCTTTATCAATCGAGATAATTGCGGCTTTATAACTCAGCGCTTCCATCGGTAAGAAGAAATCGACAATTTCCGATACTTGCTGCCGCAAAATAGGGGTATAAATACGGTTAAGCGCGATCGCCATCATTGCTTCTTCTTTCGGTGGCCGCCCGCTAAATGTCGTCAGATAAATCGGGTCTTTGCGGTGCGTCATGCAGTGGAACCGCACCAACGGCGAATCTTCCACACCGCCGTAATAACCCATGTGATCCCCGAAGGGCCCGTCGGGCAGAACTTCCCCCGGCGTAATCGTTCCTTCTAACACGATTTCCGAGTCCGCCGGTACTTCCAAATCTACGGTTTTGCACTTCGCCAATTGCACGCCGGAACCGCCGTAAAGTCCGGCAAATAACCATTCCGATAAATCTACAGGAATTGGCGTTGCTGCAGCGAGAATAATCAGGGGATCGACTCCAAGGGCGATCGCAACTTCCAACTTTTTACCAGCCTGCGCCGCTTTCCGCAAGTGCCGCGCCCCGCCCCGCACCGATAACCAGTGTACAGTCATCGTGTTTTTTGACTGCAACTGCAACCGATAAACCCCCACATTCGGCGTACCCGTTTCGCAATCTTTGGTAATTACCAAACCCAGGGTGATAATTTTGCCCGCATCTCCGGGATAAGGGCGAATCATCGGGATTTTGTTCAAATCCAGCCCTTCTCCCTCAAGTACCACTTGCTGACAAGCTGGGAAAAAGTCGCGGCCCGGTTTGGCTTTCACTACGTCAAACAACACTTTGCCGAATTCTATCGCTTGGGAAATCTTTTTCGGCGGTTTTGGCTGTTGCAGCATCCCCAGTTTTTTGCCGAGCTCTTCTAGTTCGTGAGGCTTTTCCATGTTCATCGCCCAGCAAACGCGCTCTTCCGTGCCCAACAGGTTAATGGCGACGGGGAATTCGGCCCCTTTGACGTTTTCAAACAGCAATCCAGGGCCGCCTTTTTGCAGCATTTGGTTGGAAATTTCGGCAATTTCGAGGTCGGAATCGACTAAGGCGCTAATCCGGCACAGTTGTCCCCGTTCTTCGAGTAGTTTTAGGAATCCCCGCAAGTCTCTAGCCATTGTTGTTAAAGAAATATTAAGTGCCCCTACTATTATGCGGCTATCGGGGGATGGAGTGCGGGGTGGGGGCGATCGGGCGATCGCTCAATAAATTTCTATTGTTATCGTTACTGTATGACTTGGTATTTCTCTGATTCATCAAAAATTGACTTTAGCTAATTTTTCTTTGCAATACTCTTAACCATAATTTAAACAAAGCTTATTCTATTGTTAGTTAATCTACTATTAACCAAAATTTAAAACAAGCTTATTCTATTAAAGCTCTTTCCTTGGGGGTTTCAGTCTATCCTATGGAGGAGATTTGCAAAGTCGGCTATTAAGGGAGAGGAGGAATATGAATTTTTTCACAGGACGTTGGCGACGTAGTTTTATAGTGACACTAGCAGCAGCAGCATTTTCGCTAAGTTTGATTAGTTCCGCTGTAGCTGCTGTTACCCTAAACGGTTCGGGAGCAACTTTCCCCAAACCTCTTTACGATCGCTACTTCTCTCAGATGAGAAGTGCAAATCAAATTACTGTAAACTACGAAGGAACTGGCAGCGGTGCTGGTATCAAAGCATTAATTGCAGGCACTGTTGATTTCGCAGGCAGTGATGCGCTGATGACTGCTGCACAAATCGCTGAGGTAAAGCGGGGTGTAATAGCTGTTCCCACGGCTGGCGGCGCTGTTGCAGTTGTTTACAACTTGCCCGGAGTGACGAATCTGAGGCTAAGTAATGATGCCATGAAAGGCATATTTGAAGGGAAGATTACTCGCTGGAATGATCCTAAAATAGCCGGAATTTCTGGACAAGCTAAAGGCTTGCCAAATACTGCGATTCGAGTAGCTGTACGGGCAGATAGCAGCGGTACTAGCTTTATTTTTGCTAATCACTTGCAGGCAACTGGTAGCACCATCAAAGCTGCCGCGCAACCGAAGTGGCCAGAAAACGCTGTCAGGGGTCAAGGGAACCCCGGCGTAGCTGCTTTGGTGAAAAATACAGCGGGTGCGATCGGCTACGTTCAAGATACTTTTGCTCGGCAAAACAATCTCCAAACAGCATTTATTCAAAATAAAGCTGGTCGGTTTGTAGATCCTAGCTTGGCCGAAGCAGAGAAAGCTTTCGCAGGGGAAACATTCCCCGCAGACTTCCGCTTAGTAGAAGGCAATCCTAACGACGGTTATCCCATTGTTGGTTTGACTTGGCTGTTAATCTACAAACAGTATCCTGCTGCGAAAGCAGAGGCTATTAAAAAGATGGTTAATTGGGTGATGACTACAGGTCAAGGTATCAACAAACAGCTAGAGTTTACTACAATTCCTTCAGCTACAGCTCAAAAGGTGGTTCAAGCAGTTAATCAGACTGTGATTGCCAGAGGTTAATTCCGGCGATCGCACGGGGTTATGAGTTGACGAGTTAAATGTATGACTCAAAATTCATAAATTATCAGGTTAATGTGCGCTAAATTTACTGTGTAAGGTACGCCCTGCGTACCTTACAAACCAGGTTCGCAGGGCGCACCCAGCCCATTATAATTCCTCGTCCTTTAAACAAATATTTCACTGTGTACGCACTAATTTCGGTATGACAAATATTTCAAAAAAACGGAATAAGTTGACTCGCAAACCGACAGTAATAAACACAGAAGTAGATTTGACAGATACTGCTGGTGAAGGTCTATGGATGGAGTCAGGATTTACACTATTTGTATGGGGTTTTGCCCTAGCGACAGCGAGCACGTTGTTTTGGATGAGTGCGGTAATTTTTAAAGATGCTTGGCCTGCTATTAGCCATTTTGGACTCTCCTTCTTGTGGAATCCTAAGTGGGATATCGGCGAATTGCAGTTTGGGGCTTTGCCGTTTATTTACGGTACTGTAATTAGTTCTGCGATCGCCATAATCATCGCACTTCCTTTAGGGCTGTCAGTAGCTATAGTGACTAGCGAGAACTTCTTACCCGTTTGGGTGCGATCGCCCTTGGGATTCATGGTTGAATTAATCTCGGCTATTCCCAGCGTGATAGTTGGGCTGTGGGGAATCTTTGTTTTGATTCCCTTTTTGTTGCCATTGCAGCAGTCCTTATTCGATAATTTCAGTTGGTTTCCCCTGTTCAGCAGCGAACCTTTAGGCCCCGGGATGCTGCCTGCAGGAATACTGTTATCAATTATGATTTTGCCCACAGTAGCCGCCATCAGCCGCGATGTATTGATGTCAGTTCCAGTAGATTTACGCAGTGCTTCCATGTCCCTCGGTGCCACCCGCTGGGAAACTATATTTAAGCTGTTATTACCAGCGGCTAGTTCAGGAATTATCGGGGCTACTATCTTGGCATTGGGACGCGCTTTAGGCGAAACAATGGCCGTCACAATGGTGATTGGCAACTCGATTCAAATTAACAAATCCCTGCTAGCTCCCAGCTACTCAATTCCTGCTGTTTTGGCAAGTCAATTTCGGGAAGCTCTCGAACCGCTGCACATCGGCGCTTTGATGTATTTAGCCTTAATTCTATTTGTCATCACTCTGTTGGTAAATGCGATCGCAGTATTGTTGGTTCAGCTAATCGGCGCCAAAAAAGCTAAAACTTAACATCATCGAAAGCAATTTGATCGCAACCCGCGCCGCCAGATTGCCCCGCTGGTTCAATCTAAAATCTCAAATCTCAAATCGCATGACTAAAGCACAAAATTCCAACAGTATTCTGGATGCAGAAATCAACAACCCCCTGTCGCTAAGTCGAACTTTTTTCAGTTGGGGAATGACAGTTATCGCTTTCGCTCTGACAGCTCTCGCCCTGCTCCCATTGTTTGCTATTTTATACAAAATATTGGGGGAAGGACTGACACATTTGAGCTGGGAAGTGCTAGTGTCTCTACCAGCACCCGTCGGAGTTGAAGACCAGCCCAACGGCTTTGCAAATGCGATTCTCGGCACTGCTTTAATGGTAGGAATTGCGACATTGATCAGCGTACCCATAGGCGTAATGACGGGAATATTTTTGTCGGAGTTTGGTATAGAAAACAAAGCGATAGCCAATAGTATTCGGTTTATCACCGTCATTCTCAGCAGCGTTCCCTCGATCGTAGTTGGCGTCTTTTCCTACGCCCTAATTGTCGTTACCACCAAAGCATTTTCATCCTTAGCAGGCGGTTTTGCCCTCGGCATCATCATGCTTCCAGTTGTTGCCCTGACAACAGAACAAGCATTAAAATTAGTGCCTACTTCTTACCGCCTCGCTTCTGCTGGTTTGGGAGGCGGACGCTTTCAAACTATGTTTCGCATTATCATACCCTCAGCACTTCCAACTATTACCACAGGTATTTTACTCGCTGCTTCCCGGGCCGCCGGCGAAACCGCACCGTTGATTGTAACGGCGTTGTCGAGTCAATTTTGGCCTCCTTTAGTTGATAAATTGGGCGAGATAATGCAGTCTCCCATAGGTGCAGAAACTATCTCAAAACTCAAAGAAATTCCCGAAACACTCCTGACTCCGACTCCTTCTATGTCAGTATTAATATATAGCTACGCCAGCTCTCCCTACAAAGAGCAGAACGAATTGGCGTGGACTGCTGCCTCTGTGCTTTTGGGCATGGTTTTGATTGCTAGCGTCGCATCCCGTACAGTAACTCGGAAACGCTTGCAAAACCGATAATTAAATAACTCAAGTGCATCTTTAAGTCCAATATTAACAATATAACGAGGCAAATAATGAAACCTAAAGCTAACTTGAAATCCGAAGACTATACACATCACTTCTTAGACGAGGCTACGCCGGAAATAGATCCCAATGCAATGCCAGCCCTGCGGGTTCAGGACTTAAGTTTTTATTACGGAACTCACAAAGTCTTAGAAAATTTATCGATGAATATCCCTCATCCGCAAATTACGGCTATTATTGGACCTTCAGGTTGCGGCAAATCTACCTTTCTCAAAGCTCTCAACCGGATTGGTGAATTGGAGGGAAAGGTTAAAATTAAAGGAAGAGTAGAGTTTTTTGGACAGGATATTTACAGCCCCAAAGTAAATATTAATAGTTTGCGACGCCAAATTGGGATGGTGTTTCAAAGACCGAATCCTTTTCCGCTGAGCATCTACGATAATATTGCTTACGGTGTGAGGATTTTTGGTCGCAAAAGCAAAGCAGAATTAGATGAAATTGTGGAATCTGCACTCAAAAGTGCGGCGCTTTGGAATGAAGTCAAAGACGATTTGAAGAAATGTGCTCAAGGGATTTCGGGGGGACAGCAGCAGCGACTTTGTATTGCTCGCGCTTTGGCTGTGAAGCCGAAAATTTTGCTAATGGATGAACCTTGTTCTGCTCTAGATCCGATTTCAACGATGAAGATTGAGGAGTTATTTCAGACTCTGCGGCAGCAGTTAACTGTTGTGATTGTGACGCACAATATGCAGCAGGCTGCTCGTGTTTCTGATTACACGGCATTTTTTAATACTGATGAAAGTCGCATCGGCCGCATGGTTGAATTTGGGCCGACAAGTAAGATTTTTACTTCTGCGGGCAATTCGAGTACGAGAGATTACATTCAAGGCCGTTTCGGTTAATACTTACATCTTGAACCTCTTTCAGAACAGGCAAGATGCCTGTTCCACAACAGACAAATATTTTTGTGGAGCAGGCATCTTGCCTGCTATAGTTATATCTTCAGAACAGGCAAGATGCCTGTTCCACAACAAACAAATATTTTTGTGCAGGCATCTTGCCTGCTATATTTATGTCTTCACCACTTCTGAAGCGAGAGTTGGGTATTTTCGGCGCAACTCTCATGGGCCTGGGATCAATCCTCGGTACCGGAGTATTTGTGAGTATCGGCATGGCTGCGGAAGTTGCTGGGCCAGGAGTGATTTTGGCTGTAGGTATTGCAGCTTTTGTTGCTGTTTGCAATGGCCTTAACAGCGCTCAATTAGCGGCAAATCATCCTGTTAGCGGTGGTACTTATGAATATGGCTACAAATATCTCAATCCTTGGCTGGGTTTCACGGCCGGCTGGATGTTTTTGTTGGCGAAAACGGCTTCTGCGGCTACTGCTGCTTTAGGTTTTGCGGGGTATTTTTTAAATGCAGTTGGTGTAGCCGATCGCACTTACCTGATCCTAACAGCTTTAGTCGCCCTCGCCGCCCTCACTTTAATTGTATTGACGGGAATTAGGCGATCGAATATTGCAAATACTGCCATAGTCTCAGTTACACTCCTATCCTTAGCGGTGTTTGTTGCTGTCGGTTTGCCAGAGGTAAGGTGGGAAATGGCCACCGTACAGAATGATAGCTCGATCGGCTCCATCTTCCAGGCTACCGCCCTGATGTTTGTCGCTTATAGCGGTTACGCCCGCATCACCACAATGAGCGAGGAAGTGCGGGAACCGAGGGAAACCATTCCCAAAGCCATAATTTTAACTTTGGTGCTGACAATGCTGCTTTACGTGGGAGTAGCATTAGTTGTCGCGGGCGCGGGGGGAGCCGATAAATTGTCTTTACAACCAGGGGGCACGACTGCACCCTTGGAAGTCATCGCCCGCAGTTTCCGAATGCCGGGAGTTTCTCAACTGCTAGCCGTCGGCGCAATTACCGCTATGTTGGGAGTTTTGCTGAACTTAATTTTAGGGCTGTCGCGCATCTGGCTGGCGATGGGGCGGCGCTTGGATATGCCGAGAGTCTTGGCGCGGTTGAATCCTTCGGGGACAACTCCCTACGTGGCTGTGGTGGTTGTCGAAGTTACGATCGCACTTTTAATCCTCGTCGGCGATGTCAAAACCACTTGGTCATTTAGCGCTTTTAGTGTTTTGATATACTACGCTATCACCAACCTCGCCGCGCTGCAACTTTCCCACGCCGAAAGGCTTTATCCGCAGTGGTTGGCTTGGGTGGGTTTGGGGAATTGTCTGTTTCTGGCTTTCTGGGTGGAGAGGGAAATTTGGCTGACAGGATTGGCACTGATTGCCGTCGGTTTAATTTGGCGGGCGATCGTCCGACTCCCGGCGAGAAACTAGAAGTGTGATAAATTGAAACAGCATCCCGCATTGTAGAGGGCCATGCCCGATCGAACTTCCGAGCTTGCGACTCAAGAATCTCCCGCATTCAGCGTCATCAGTCGCTATATAGCTCAAACCCTAATTACCATTCAGGAACAGCATCCCGAATGGATAACTGAAAAATACAGGAAAACCCCCTGGGCCAAACCTGATTTTCAGTCAGTTTTGATTGGAAAATTGGCAAAAAGTTTCAGCGTAGCCAGCGATACTGATTCCCTGCTGCTGACTGCAAAAAAATACCTACAAATTCTGCTGATTCCAGAATTCGTTAATTCACCTCAATTCAGCAAATTATGTGCCAAAATTCAGCAGCTAGCCCAATCTCAAACAGCACCACCTAAATCACAAAACTCGGTTTCGTCAAAGCCTCCCACTCCCACCACAAATCAAACAAATTCGCTTCCTATCGGCATTGCTATCTTGCTTCTAGATGTCGAAAACTTGCAACTCACCATCGAAACCGAAAAATTCCTAGAGGGAATTTGCCACTATCCCATCCAAATCAAAGTTGCCTTTGCCAACTGGCGCAGCATGGGCAAAAAAGATGCCGAATTTCACCAGCGCGGCTATCAACTAATTCACGTTCCCCCCGGCAAAGACAGCGCCGACTTAAAAATGGCTACAGTCGGCGCATCGATTTTCGTACATTATCCCACAGCCAAAGAGATTTTTGTCTGTTCGTCCGATCGCGCCCTCACTCACCTCAGCAATACACTGCAAGCCCACGGACTAACCGTATTTCAAGTCCGTAAACAAATAGATAAAATCATAGTTTTAAACAGCAAAACCGGACAAGTTGAAACTCATTCCCTTGTAACCATACCGGAAATTACACCTCTCGAAGAATTAGTTATTCAGCTCAAAGAATTAATCAAAAAAGAGCAGAAACGCACCTCAACTCAGTGGATAAAACTTTCCACTGTTTCAGCTTTATTTAGAGAAAATTACGGCTTAGTCCTCAATCAAGTTGTTGCCCATCATTTGCTCGGTACTAAGACCAGGGATATCTTTCTGAAATATCCCACCGATTTTGTCCTCCACAAACCCTCAGAAGCTTCTCAAACTTATGTCACTCTTTTTGAAGTGAGATTATCGCCCCCACCGCCAATACTTAACCAAGAAAATCTGAATAACCACCAGCCAGCACCTGCGACTTTGACCGATATTAATTCTCTGGAAGACTTGGAAAGAGCTCTGGTCAAAATAGTTGGCGACTTAACCGACAACTCTCCTGAAAATTCTGTATTTCTCTCCAATGTAGGCAGCGAATTTCACCGACAATACGGCAAACAAATTACCCAAATAATTAAAGATTTTAATCTGGGTAGGAAATTTACTAAATTTTTGCAATCCTGCGCTTCTCTCCAGCTAAAAAAAGCCGAAAAAGGCTGGCAAGTTTCCCTCAATTAATTAAAAATTAAAATATATAGCCATCCTAAATAATTTGTGAATTTCTTACTCCCTCCCCTTGATAAGAGGAGGGTTGGGGTGGGGTCAAAAATTTACGACTCCTGCAAGGATTGCTATATCAACATCCCCATTACTAGCAACTTGAGTTATCATACAATCTGGACGTAAAGAAATGTAAAGGGATATGCACGACAAAGTTGTGGTTGTGGTGGGTGCGACTGGCGGCATCGGTTCAGCAGTGGCCCGGAAACTTGCTGATGCGGGTGCGCGGCTAGTGCTCGCCGCCAGAGACAGCAGTAAATTAGACGCTTTAGCTAGCGAAATTTCGGCAACAGAGGTACTGTGCGTGCCCACAGATATCACCGATTTGCCACAAGTCGAGACTTTGATGCAGACAACTCTGGAACATTTCGGACAAATTGATGCCCTCATAAACGCCGCTGGTGCCGGAATTCTCAAGCAGTGGAACAAGTTAGAACCCGCTGATTTAGATGCAATGCTTGACTTAAACTTAAAAGGCAGTTTTTACACGTCTCAAGCAGCGGCGAATTTGATGAAAGAGCGCAAATCCGGCCACATTTGCAATGTCATCGGAATTTTGGGCAAGCATTCGATGGCGATGGGAACGGCTTACTGCGCTTCAAAGTTTGGGGTAGTTGGTTTCAGCAAGTGCATGGCAGATGAGCTGCGACGCTACGGCATTAAGTTTACGCTATTCTATTTTGGCGGGGTGGATTCTCCGTTTTGGGATAATGTGAGTTTGAAGGTAGACAGGTCAAAAATGCTGAGTACCGAAACTGCTGCCAATGCGATTATGTTTGCTCTTTCGGCTGACCCGCAAGCTGTGCCTATGGAGATTAATATTCAGCCGGAAAGTCATTTGTTCTTTTAGCTATTGAGGAATGATTTGAAGGCAGAACGCAGCGGAAGCTGAAGGCAAGAAAAATTATGATATTTTTAGGTTTGAGAACTTGTACAGCACTTAATTATGTAGGTGCACGGGCTGGCGCACCTTACCCCTATAATTCGCGCGTCAAACTATTTGTTTTTTGCGTAAGTCCTTTTGGCGAAGGCGTCGTGGCAAACCCAAGTTATCCCAGACACCGGGTGTCTTTTCTTTTAAGTGCTGACTTATTTCTGCCTTCAGAGGGAGCTAAGATATTCACTCTTTAGGTTATTATTAAGTGGGCGCTCAATAAAAAGTATGAAAAATATCCATTACTCAGTCTCTACCTTGCAATTTTGCCTTGAAAATCAGCAGATTTTCCATTTTTCAGTTTCCATTTTCAATTATTGATTATGGAGTTCGATCGCATTCAATTTTACGTTGAAAACGCTAAAGTATCCCGCGACTGGTTTGTCGGCAAGTTAGGCTTTCAATCAATAGCAAGTTATGCCAACAGCCACACTCACACTGAAGCTGTCAGCAGTGACAATGTATGTTTTGTTTTATCTTCGCCTCTGACACCCGCTAGTCCCGCTGCTAGTTGGTTGAAGTTTCATCCTCCAGGGATTGCCGATGTAGGTTTTCGGGTAAAAAATATTGAATTAGCGGTAGCTAGAGCGGCTGCTGAAGGCGCTAAAATCCTGGAACCGATTCAAGAAGACCTAAACGCAGGAGGCTATTTTAAGCGGGCAAAAATCGCAGGCTGGGGCGATTTAAGTCATACGCTCGTGGAGCGAATTGGCAGCCATTCACTGCTATCGGCTGCGGATAAGCTGCCGTTGTTTACCCGGATTGACCACGTAGTGTTAAATGTTGAATCTGGCGATTTGTCAAGTGCTGTTAGTTGGTATCAAAAAATATTAGGTTTTCAACCGCAGCAAAATTTTGATATTCAGACTGAGAAATCGGCTTTGCGGAGCCAAGTTATGGTGCACGCTGAAGGTGGGGTGCAATTCCCGATTAATGAACCGGCATCAGCTAATTCTCAAATTCAAGAGTTTTTGAGCGCAAATCGAGGGCCGGGAATTCAGCACATGGCTTTGCAAACTAATAATATTGTGGGTGTTGTTGCCGATTTGCGATCGTGTGGTTTGCCTTTTCTGCCAGTTCCTCCAACATACTACTCCGAATTACAGCAGCGGCAAGACTATTTGCCCGCAGATTGGCAAGCAATTGCAGCTTGTCAAGTTTTGGCAGATTGGCAAGATGATACTCCAGCAGCAATGCTGCTGCAAATATTTACCCAGCCAATTTTTGCAGAGCCGACTTTCTTTTTCGAGATTATTGAGCGCCGAGTTAGTTTAGTTAACGGCAAACAGGTGCAAGCTGGAGGTTTTGGTGCGGGGAATTTTAGAGCTTTATTTGAGGCAATTGAACGCGAACAAATGAAGAGGGGAAGTTTAATAGATGATTGACAAAAGCTTCCACTTTTTAGGTCATAAAGGCGTGTTAATCAGCACTGCGATATCTTTCCAACCATAGGCAATTTCTTTGAGTGCAACTCCTGCTCTAGTTGTTTCCTGTTCGTCTACTTTTTCACCTCCTAATAATTCATAAAACCTATAGGCTGAATTGTCTCCTAGTACCCAAACTAGCATGGAGTTCAAACTTAATTCTGCCAATTTTGTGGCAACTGTTCTCACGAGTTGCCGTCCAATTCCTTGACGCTGATATTCCTCCAAAATATAGATGGCAAATAATTCTCCTTTATATACATATTTGCCGGTGCGCTCGCAACCACCCGCAGCAAAACCCACAATTTCTCCTGATTCATTCTCAGCAACGCAGACAAAAACCCCAGTATTTTTGACGTTTGTCAGGGTTTCTTGCCAACGGCTTTCTGCTTTTTCATAGGACAGTTGCGCGAGGTAATCTGCTGGTACAATTTTTCGGTAAGCTGTTCGCCAAGTATCTAGATTCACCCGTGCGATTGCAGGTGCGTCAGCGATTTTAGCTTTTCTTACAATCATCAGAACATACTCCTTTCTGGCCCTGAAATTCTATTTTCAAGTCTAGGGCAACTATACGATCGCGTCCTTCTAGTTTAGCTCGATACAGCGCTCGATCGGCCTGTCCAATTAACTCCTCCACCGATAGACCAGCAGCAGGTACAGTAGTAGCGATCCCCATACTGAGAGTTATAAACTTACTTATCTTGGAAGCAGCATGAAAAATTTCCGCTGCTTTCAAATCGCTGCGAATTGCTTCAGCTACCCGCTTTGCTCCTTGCACATCAGTTCGCGACAAAATTACCGCAAATTCTTCGCCGCCGTAGCGGGCGGCTAAATCTCCTGCCCGCTGAGCGTTGCTAGCTAAAATCTCGGCTACTTGTTTTAAACATTCGTCGCCTCCTTGATGCCCGTAACGATCATTGTAAAGTTTGAAAAAATCGATATCGCACAAAATTAAAGACAGCGACTCTTTTTCTCGCTCCATCAACTGCCATTCTAACTCCAATTTTTTGTCAAAACAGCGGCGGTTGGGAATTTGAGTCAATCCATCCACCGCAGCGAGGCGCTGCAATTCCATGTTAGCTGCTTGTAATTCTAATTTGGCTTGCTCTAAAGCTAAATTTTGTCGAGCTAATTCTTCACTTTGGCGTTTTTCTTGTTCGTACAAAAATCGGATTGAAGCTTCAGCTTCTTGCAATTCTTGCTCTGCATATTTGCGCTTGACAAATTCTCCTAATTGAGAACTTACCACAGCTATGATCTGAAGTAAATCTTGATCCGGTGGCAGTTCTTCCCGGCAAAAAAAAGTCATTACTCCTACAACTTGGCTCCTAGCGTGAATGGGGAAACCGAATCCCGATCGCAGTCCCGCTTCCTCTGCCAAGCGCGATCGCACGAAACTGGGATCGCCCACAAGATCAGTAATCCACTGCGTAGAACCGCTTCTGGAAACCGCTCCCGGCAAACCCTCACCCGCAGCCAAAGTAATCTGCTGATCATTTTCGGCAAACTCCCTAACTTCCTCCGCAGCCTGCCAAACTGCCACCCGCTGCCAACAAGGAGTTTCCTCGATCGGACAACAAAGTGGCAGGCACCAAAGCGGATCTGTTTCAGATTTTATTTCCTCACCCAATCTAGTTTCTTTCTCCGCCTCTGCCGGCATCCAAAGTTCGCCAAAATCCCACCCAAAACTTTGGCAAATAGCTTGCAAAATTTTCGGACTTGCGCTATCTAGAGAAGTTGATTCTGACAGGATATGAGTAACAGCATACTGTGCTTCTTGACACTTTTTTATGCGTTGTTGTTTGGTAATGTCTTTGCCGATATAAACAAAATCTTGTATAACCTCGCTATCTCCATCCTTGCTTCCTGTGCTTGTCTCAAAATTAGAGCATGAAAACGCAACAATCAGCTTTAAACCTATTTTCGTTTGGCAAGCTACTTTTACTTGAGGCCAATATTGGCTTTTAAGTGCAGGAGGTAGCTGGCTGACTTTGCGTAACAATTCCTCCTCTGCTGTAATCAGGGATATGGATTGGCCGATTAATTCCGATTCGGTATACCCAAATAATTGCTGTGCAGCTTGATTCACTTTTTTGATTTGGCCCGATGTTCCTGTTACGAACAAAACATCCCCTAGGGAATTAATAATTTTGTCAATATAATCGCCAGCCGCAGCTAACTTATCGCCTTTAATACTTGTTTTATTGGCAGCCTGAAAGATAGTTGGCTGACCTCCAAGGCTATCTGTCACATCTTCACATAAAATAATCAATCTGTCAGCATTGGCTTGTCCCTTATAACCAAAAATGTACAAATCTAGATACAAATAAGATCCGTCTTTGAGAACTCGGCTAATTGATTTTAACTGACAATCTTGCTGTCGTTCTTCAATAATATCTTCAAGGATTCCTTCAATGCCGATTAGTTCAGGAAAACTATCGCGCACGTCTTTTCCTTCGCCTACTTCCTCATGAATGTAGGCAAAATCTTGCACTTTCAAAGATATTTCTTTAATCTTAAGTTCCCGATCGACTGTGAGGTACTCAATCCTGCGTAAGGATAACAGCTTATAAAGAAGAATATTAATACTTCTGGGGCTGCTCTCTACAGTTAATGTGGGAAGCATCTCGTTATTGTAGAGCATGTCTCTCAAAGGTTAGCCGGTAAAGTTAGTTGTTGTTTGGCTGCGATTTCTCATAGGAATTTTTATCCTGGCAAATGTCATCACCTGTTACCGCTGGCTAATTTATGCAAACAGTACACTTTGGATTCTCCAAGCAGTTTTTTGCTTATTTTAAAAATGGGGCCAAATATTAATTGAACCAATTTTTTTTGAGAAAACGAAGTCAAAATCAGCCTCGATTGAGGTTGAGATTTATGAACAATATGTAGCGGTTTACACTATTTGTGCGGCACATTTTAATTTTAAATTCCCCGATATGGCTGACAACCGCTCAAGTTGAGGAACAGCACAGTTTAATTCAAATGTTTGCTTTAATTAGCACCATTCCTATAGACCTTACCTCCCCTGGGTATTTGTGTCAATTTTTGTAAAGAAAGTGTTACCTTTAAATGATATAGTATCGAAGGATTTGTATAAAAGCTTAAAAATACTCTGCTAAATGCTGAGACTTATTACCGACTTTGACGGCCCGATTATGGACGTGTCCGATCGCTACTACCGAGTTTACCAGTATTGTCTCGCCGAGACTCAACGTGAGGGGCAACCAGTGCGGGAACTCCCCAAGGCAGAGTTTTGGGACATGAAGCGCGCGCGGGTTCCCGAAACCGAAATCGCCCTCCTCTCAGGATTAGACGCAGCCCAATCCCGCGATTTTGCCCAGAAACGCCGTCAAACAGTCCACACCCTACCCTACATGATTTACGATCGACCAGTTCCCACCGCTCTGGAGACTCTCGAAAAGGTGCAGCGCGCTGGAGTAGACTTAGCGGTGATGACCATGCGCCGCGTTAGGGAACTAGATGAAGCCTTCAACCGCTGCAATTTAGGGCATTTTTTCCCAGAAAACCGCCGCTATTGCCTCCCCAACGATTACGTTAAAACCGGGGATGTCAAAGATAAGCCCCTGCTGATGGCAAAAGCTCTTGCCGAACTGCCTCCGGCTTCTGACACTTGGATGGTTGGGGATACGGAGGCAGATATTATAGCAGCCAAGACGCACGGTGTCAAGGTAATTGGTGTTTTGTGCGGAATTCGCGATCGCACCCAACTAGAAATGCACCAACCGGATTTAATTGCTAACAATTTGAGCGAAGCAGTTGAGATTATTTTAGATAGTCAGTAGTCAGTAGTCAGTAGTCAGTAGTCAGTAGTCAGTAGTCAGTAGTCAGTAGTCAACAGTCATCAATCATTAGTCAACAGTCATTAGTTATTGGTAATTGTTAATTGGTAATTAGTAATTGGTAACAATCAACTAACTACTAACACCTAAAAACTACGAACCAACCAATAACAATTAACTAATAACAGTAATTAACTACTGCCAACTGTCAACTGACAACTGACTATCGCAGAAAACTGCTGACCAGCCACAGAATTAAAAACGTAAACAAAGCGATAAATTTCTCTGTTGTTATAAATGCCGGACTGACCAAAGAACCCAAAAATCCTCCCAGCAACAAGCCTATAACCAAGCCAGCCACAGTCAGCAGCACAGCCCGACCAAATTTTTGTTCCTTGCGATTAATAAAATAAAGACAAGAGCCGACCCCAAGAGCCAAAGTCAACTGTAGTAAACCATCATTAGCCGCCGGATAAATACTCAGTCCGCCTAACCCCACATACACCCCAGCCGGCCACAAAATGTCCGATCGACTAGGAGTATCGATCAGCCGCTGCAACCAAGCTGGGCTGCCACTAGGAGGAGAGGGAGTAAAGCTTGGGGGTGGGGGAGTCAGCCGCTCGGGAAAGCGGATGCGCTCGGGCACTTTAATTTTACCTTCCTGTCGCTGCCGCAGGCGATCCATAAGGATCGCATCGTAAGCTGCTTCGAGCAATTCCAAACGTTTCTTGTCACCGCTGTACTGCTCAGCTAGGCGCGTGCGGGCCTCTTGCACTTCATCAAAGGAAGCATCTTCATCGACTTCAAGAAGTTGATAGGGAGTTGGCTCACTCATGGTAATAACCCGCTGAAGACTCTCGTTATAGAGCAATCTTAACAAGAGAGGAAAGCGGGGCGGGAGCTCTGCCGCTTTCCCAAAAGTTTTGCTGCTAGTTTTTGGTGCTTTAAAACAGGAACCAGCAAACCTTACGAAAATAGAAACTAGAAGGCATTTGGCATTCGTAAATAAAAAATAATGAATCCAAAGATTGTTATTTTTATCTTGGCCGTCTAAAATTTTACCTTCTGCCAAATGCCATCAGAAGGGACTTGTCCTGCTGGAACTCACAATTCCCGACCACTGGACTTTTTTAAGTCGATCGCGGCGGTAGGAAAAAAAGCGAGCCGAGTCAGAATAAGTACAGAAAGGAGCGATCGCCACTTGAGAAAGATCGATTCCCAACTGCTGCAATTGCAGAGCATTGCAGAGGCGAACATCCAAGCGTACTTTTCCCGGTTCTGGATCGGCTAAGACAGGCGTTTCCGGCAGTTGATGCAAAAACTCGCAGATGCCGTCTGCTGTCGCACTAACGGCACTCTTAGGAGCAATGGTGGCTCCCAGTTCCGCTGCTACTTCCACAGATACCTGGTAAACCTCTCCAGCGATCGCCGGCCCCATAGCAATCTTCAGATTTTCTAGTTGACTGCCTTGTGCCACAAGTTGAGCGATCGCCTCTGGTAATATCTTAGCAGCAGTCCCGCGCCAACCCGCGTGAACTGCCGCAACCAGTCCCGTGCGATCGTCAGCAATTAGCACCGGCACACAGTCAGCCGAGCAAACCCACAGCGCCTCCAATTCTCGATGGGCAACCAAGCCATCAGCCTCAGCATAGCTTGGGGCAGCGGTTTCCGGTTTCTGAGCCACAACCGGTGACAACTCAGTGGTTTTGAGTACCGCATTGCCGTGTACCTGTTGAAGTCGGTAAACCTTAGCTCCAGGTTCGAGAACTTCCGTCAGCTCAATCGGCCCCTGGGGCGAGAAATCGCGAGTAAAAAAGCCGTGAGACCAGCGAGAAAGCAAGCTACAAGTCAGATAGGGCAAGCCTTCAGAACTCTGCCAGTCCCAACTGATACCGTCAGGCTGTCCGAAGCACTCAGAGTTTGGAACATTTGTCAAGCGATCGCCAGCTACAGTCATGAAACCTATCCTTACCCAAGCGAATCATTTAGCTTGTATTCTAAACAATCAAAAATTTTGTCCGCGAATTTTAAAAGCAGGGCCAGCTTTCAGGAAAAAATCGCAATGAGTAGGCGGTTTTAGAACAACTCACATTTTGCAGCCTTCTCGCTTACCAGGCTTTCCGGCTTGTTCCACAAAGAGTAGATTTTCCTGTGGGGAGTAGGGGGTTGGGCAGGAGAGTCCGCCCTGAAAAGATTATTGAGAATGGTGCAATATTTCAGGACGACCGACAGCGCAGAAATTTTGCAGAATCTGACAAATATAGGCAACTAATTAACATAGACGAACGCCAAAGCGCTATCATCAGTGTGGCCCTAAGACACTTTTACGCAAGTGCCATCAGGATCAAAAAAACCGGATATCGATCGCAAGTGAATGCGTAAGGCATTTGAGCTTGTTCTATGTGCAAAAAAAATTGCCTCAAGCCCGGTAAAATCAGTTAGGCCTGTATATAAAGACAAGGATTGCCATACATTCGATCCTGACTTCGAGATCCTTGTGCCCCCTGTTGAGTTGGGAAAAAAAATCGTGAAACCAGTTCCAGACAAGCAAATAACAGCCCCTTTGAACACCAAACAGCAAAAAAAGAACCCTACAGGCGCCCGGACTCGATCGCGCCTTTTGTCCGATCGCTCACTGCTGGTGGGACTGGGTTGCCTTGCCAGTCTGGGACTGCTCAGCAAAGGTTTAGTTTGGGCCCAAGCCGAAACTCCGCCAGCAGAACAAGCCGTCCCCGGCGCAGCAGAACTCCAGCCATTATTTGAAGCTCCTCTCCCGCCCCCGGAACCCGAATACAGCCAAGGGTCGCCAGAACCCTACCCTGAACCGCAGGCAGAAGTTCCACCATCGGAGCCTTTCGATGCCGCACCGGCCTGGGAGCCGGAGTACGCCAGCGAACCACCTCCCACCCAATATTATCTGCCGGAGCCCGCGCTGATTCCCCTGCCAGAAGCGACGGCCCAGGAGCCGCCTTTTGAAGCGCCAGTTAACCCAGCCCACGCTGAAATCGATCAAACAGACTACAGCGTTGGCGCTACCAGCGAGTACGAAGCTCCAACCAGAATAGAGTTTGCAGAACGATCGACTGGGTGCGAAGGAGAAGGCGGTTTGTGCGCGCCTCCTCCTGTTTCCGAGCCGGTGACGGCAGATGCAGGAGAACCCAACTACAGACAGGAACCTCCGATCGCAGACGACGGCTATATTGCAGCCCCTCCTCCTCGAAATCTGCCAGAAAGCCTTCCGGGCGAGGTTCGGGGAACTGTTGCCGGAAATAGTAGCGGAAATCCTGTGAGTAAACTCGGTCAAGCCGTTCAACAAATAGGCAGCCAGGTTTGGGGGGGTTCAAACCCGCCGGAATCAGCTTACGCACCCCCGCGCTACTCGGCTAACGCTGGATACTCCGCAGACACCGGCTACTCGGCTAACATCGGCTACTCCGCAGACACTGGGTACTCAGCAGACGCTGCGTATTATGCCGGATCTGCATCTTACGGCGGCGGCCCTCCAGCGCCCAGCATGGGACTCGGGCCGGTTCAAGTCGGTGCCGTTAGTGTCAGCAGCGGCAGCAATACCGGTTTTGCTTACTACAATCTCACGCCACGTCCCGCAGGCTTGCCCGGAAATGGCAACACCAGCTTGCTGTTTCCGCTATCTATTGCTTCGGCCATTACTTCGCCCTTTGGGTGGCGGACTCATCCAGTTATGGGCTACGGCAGGTTTCACACCGGAACTGACTTGGGAGCCCCAATGGGAACGCCTGTACTGGCAGCCTATGCCGGTCAAGTGGCGATCGCCGATTGGTTGGGCGGCTACGGTTTGACGGTAGTTCTCAACCACAACAAAAACTCTCAGGAAACTCTCTACGCCCACCTTTCGGAACTGTTTGTGAAACCGGGAGAGTTCGTGAAACAGGGAGAGACGATCGGCCGCGTCGGGAGTACGGGAATGTCTACAGGGCCTCACCTCCACTTCGAGGTGCGGCAAATGACTGACCAGGGTTGGGTGGCGATCGATCCGGGTTCTCAGCTAGAATTCGCTCTGGCAAAAATGATCGGTAGTTTGGAAACCGCCAAAGTACCGCAAATGCCGAAAATGGTGGAAATACAAACCGCCAGCGGACTCAAGGATTTGGAAAACGATCTGCCCCAGCTTCCACCTCTGCCGCTGGGCATGGACATCGAAGTTCACAACCTCCAGCCGCCATTCCCGGAACTGTTAAAAGCTGACACTTCTAAGCCCAAAGATACTGAAGCAGTCAAACCCAAACCTCAGAAGCAAGCTAACAGGTAAAAATTGGGGATTGCCTAGATTAATTTTCTTGTGGAACGGTCGAAAAGCCCACCCCACAAGAAAATTTATGTTTTGTGCAACGAGCTCGCGTGTTCGTTACTTTTCCTCGTTACCAGGCTCTTTCGGGTAACGAGGAAAAACTGATAAAAAATGGTAACTTGCAGCTTATGCTAATAGCGCAGCATTTGTGGGAATTAATTTTATTTCTGATTATTCTAGTCGGCCCGATTCCCTTAAGCTTGTCTCTTGTCTTCGAGAATCAGAAAGAAAACAATAACTATTCATTTCCCCATTTTCTCCTCGTACTCGTGACGGGATGGAGCATTGCACAAGTTTGTATCGGCTTGATTTTAGGAAGTGCCGATCGACTAAATATTACTGCGGTGATTATAGCAGAAATTCTGATTTGTGCGATCGGCTTAATTCTGATTTATGCCAAAAACCACAAAACTTTTACCTTCTCGCAGTGGCAGATTCCCCAACTCAAGCAACCTTTGGGCTACTCAGAATCCCTAATTATTGTTGCCACCGCTGTTGTAGCAGTTGTGCTGTTGGAAACTCTAGCAAGCAAACCCACAACCAATTATGACTCATTGTGGTTTCACCTACCTGCGATCGCCCGATGGTATCAAACCAATTCATTGACATTATTAGATGCTGCTGGAAATTGGATTTTTGAGCAAGAACAAGCTAGAGTATATCCCTACAATTGGCACGTTTTATCTGCTTTGTGTGTGCTTCCCTTCGGAGAAGATTTTCTAGCAGCTTTTCCTATGCTAATTGCGTGGCTACTTGAGGGAATTGCCGTCTATCTATTAAGCGTAAAATTTGGAGCAACCCGACTTCACGGTATGGCAGCAGCATCTTTAGTATTGACAGTACCGATGATGCTCAACCAAGTTAACACCCTTCAGCCAGACTTACCGCTAGCTGCAATATTTACAGTGGGTTTATATTTTGGTTTATCCTATCATAGCAGCAGAGCGCAATCTGAACTATCCCTATTTTTGGCAGCCGTAGGAATGCTAGCCGGAATAAAAATCACTGGCATAGTCTATGCAGCCTCACTTTTAGGAGGATTAGCAATATTAGAAATTAAAAGATTCGCGGTTAATAAAAAATCTACATCAGCTAAATTTAAAATTCGCCACTTTCTCAAACCAGTCTTGCTGTGGGGCGTAGCTTGTTGCTTACTTTTAGGAGGTTTTTGGTATGCGAGAAACTTGCTGCAAATCAATTATCCTGTCAGCGAAGTCGGCGATATTAAAGTTCCCTTAGAGCCTGTTCCCTTACCGTCTCCCTTACCGGCACCAACACCTCCGGTACAGCAGCCACCCGCTTCGCCACTTCTAAAGATTTGGCAAAGCACTTTAGCAGCTCAATTTAATCCCAGCAATATTTCCCACTGGCAAACTGTCGGCTTACAAATTATCATTAGATTGCAACTGCCCTTTCTGGCGATCGCGCTTCAGATATTGGCAGCGCCTCTGGCTTTTATCCAGGGTAAAACCAGAATAATTAATCAAAATAATATTATTTTAATTATACTTCTCGCCAGCACAGGAATTCTGTATATAATTACACCTTACACCTCCGGTACTGCCGGAGAGTCGATCGGTCAACTCAGCCCTATACTCGGTTTTAACCTCAGATACGGATTTCCCTTTTTAAGCGTACTCGCCATCGCCGCAGCAGCTACAGCAACTTTCTTGAAAACTCCAAATCTAGTTGTTCTGGTAGTGGTTTTCTTTAGTGGTTTGTTCGGAATTATTAGCAACACAATTTTTGATTATATTAAAAATGCTTCTTTCACCGGAGATAGTATTGTTTGGGGGAGTTTGTTGATTGACAATTTTAAGTCTAACCCCATAGAAGCTATTAATAATATCGGAAAAATATTACGCCCCAGTTGGCAATATATATTACCATATCCAATATTTTATATTTTGTCACTGACTCTGGCTGCGATATGGTTAAAAATCAATCCGGCATTAGGATGGCTAAATCATCTATTTCCTACCCGCAAAAAATCGATTTACCTAGTAATAATTGGTGTCTGTATAGGATTGATAGTAATTGGTCATTGGAGGGAAAAGCGAGATATTGCACGTACCGAACTGTATCGTGGTATTTACGAATATATTGATAAAAATACAGTACCCGATGAAAGAATAGGCTTCTTTTTAAGTTCGCGCAGCTACCTGTTTTACGGGAGAAATTTGGACAGACAAGTTTTATATGTACCATTTAGAGCCGATCGACTTTCGGCATGGATTGACAACCTGCGGCAAAATAAAATTAGGACTGTGGGATTCGGGCCCCTGACTGAGACAAACGCAGCTACCAGAAAAGCTTTATCTTGGCTGACAAGTGCCCAAGGCCCGCTGCAACCCGTTTTCGGTAAAGATTTTAATACTGAGTCGGTGCTATATCGCTTGAAAAATTAAAAGTTATTAGTTACCAAAAAGAATTGGTTTAAAGCCCCAAGCATAAGCGGGGGAAATTAAAAGAAGGCTATTCATTACTCCAATCCTTGGACTTCCACGTAGAAGTCGCTATAAAGCGGTCAACTGTCAACTGTCAACTGTCAACTGTCAACTGTCAACTGAACATGAACCAAGCTAAAACTCTATTTTCGATTATTGTTCCGACCTACAATCGCCCCGATAAATTAGCGGCGTGTCTTCAGTCTTTTGTTGAGATTGAATATCCGCGCGAGAAATTTCAAGTTATTGTCGTCAACGATAGCACCGAAATCTCTGTCGAAAATACAATTTCGCCTTTTCAAAATCAGCTAAATATCACTCTTCTGACACAACCCAACTCCGGCCCGGCAACGGCGCGAAATACTGGATCTTTTGCCGCAGAAGGCAAATTTTTAGTGTTTACAGACGATGACTGTACTGTGGGGGTAGATTGGCTGCAAAATCTGGAAAAGCGATTTGTGGAAACACCAGATTGCTTAATCGGAGGTCGAACTGTAAACGCGCTGCCGGATAACATTTATTCTACTGCCAGCCAGCAACTTATCGATTACCTTTACAGTTACTATAATGCTATTGGCGATCGCGCCCAATTTTTCACTTCTAACAATTTTGCCCTTCCGGCTGAGGCTTTCCAAAAAATCGGAGGCTTTGACACGACTTTTTCTCTCGCGGCTGGAGAAGACCGGGAATTTTGCGATCGGTGGTTGCATTCAGGCAATGCCGCAATTTACGCTCCCGAAGTTATAGTCTATCACTCACACGCATTAACTCTTCGCAAATTTTGGAAACAGCAATTCAATTACGGTAGAGGTGCTTTTTTGTTTCAGCAAATGATCTCGAAACGCGGGACTAATGGGAAACTACAACATCCGTCATTTTATCTGAATTTGCTAACTTATCCATTTTTCCACGCACCGGGCTTTCAAAAGCTATTAATTGCTGCATTGTTTTTAGTTTCTCAGGCGGGAATTGCTGCGGGATTGTTTTGGGAGAAAAACAAATTTGTTGAGGAATAGAGTTTGATTATTGAACCGCAGAGAACGCAGAGAACGCAGAGAGAGAATTACAACGGTTCCCGCTGTTATGAGGTACAATAACAACAATGAGCCAGCCAAGTTTGGAAATGTTGAGAATTTTTAAGTTGAGGGTACTTGCAATTATTGTATCAATCATAAAGGTGGTAGTTAGAGCGAACCTATGTAAAAAATATTTGAGTTGTGACCACCACAGTTCAATGGGGTAAAAATCTGGGGAGTATGGGGATAAACACCTAAATTAATTTATCTGGGAAGCAAGTTGAGTTGAACTCAAAGTCTAATGATTAAAAACTTTTCACAATTGAGCGGTTTCTCCCCTGCTCTTTAGCTTCATATAATACTTTATCAGCCGCAGCAATCAAGATTGAGGGGTCCGAGGTGTCCTGGGGAACTACACTGGAAACGCCTATACTCAAGGTGACGTATTTATTAACAGCAGATTGAGCATGGGCAATTTTAAGATTTAGAACTTCATTCCGCATCGCCTCAGCAACTTTTAGCGCTCCTTCAGCTTTTGTATTAGGTAGAATTACAGCGAATTCTTCACCTCCGTAACGAGCCAATATATCTGCCGGACGCTTAATAGCACGGCTAATCGCTTGAGCCACTTGCTGTAGACAGAAATCCCCGGCTAAATGACCATAAGTATCATTGTATTTTTTGAAATAATCAATGTCACCTAAAATCAAAGATAAGGGTAATTGATCTCGTGCCATCCGTTGCCACTCTTTATTGAAAGATTCATTGAACTGACGACGATTAGCGACTCCTGTTAAGCTATCTAAAGAGGCGAGACGCTGTAGCTTGATATTAGCTTCGACCAAAGCAGATTCAGCTTGTTTACGATCTTTAATTTCCTGTTGTAGCAATGTATTTTGCTCGGCGATTTTCTGTGCTTGCTTCTGAAGTTGGAGATACAGATTGCGGATAATTAGTTGGTTTTTAATGCGAGCTAAAACTTCGGCTGACTGAAAAGGTTTGCTAATGTAATCTACCCCTCCAGCATCAAAGGCTTTTACTTTATCAAATACATCATCGAGAGCGCTGATAAAAATTACTGGAATCTCCGCTGTTTGTGGATGATTTTTGAGCAACGAGGAAACCTCATAGCCATCCATTTCTGGCATCAAGATGTCAAGTAAAATCAGAGCGGGGGGAGAATTTTGGGCAACTTTTACAGCTAGCTGACCGTTAATTGCCTTCCGGACTTGATATCCAGACTCGGTAAGGATAGCGGACAAAACTCGGAGGTTGTCTGGATGATCGTCAACGATGAGGATATCCCCAAAGGAAGCGGGTACTTGATGACTATTCATTAATAGATGCTCGGATTAGATCAAAAAGTATATCTAAGCGAAAGTTATTAACCAAATCTGTGAGGGTGTGTGCTAAACTTGCCTCGCTTTCGGGAATTTGGTCAATTAACTGCAATATTAACAGGTCGTTACCACAAAGCACCTCTTGTCGGAACTGTGCTATCCACTCAGAAGACATGATATTTAGATCCTCTGGTGTTAAGTTTCTCGGTGTTGCTGGCTGAGGTGAGCTATGCGACAAATCCTCTTGATAAAGATAACGGACTCCTAAGTGTTGAGCCATCTTGTCAAATAGTATCGACTCTCGGAAAGGCTTATGTATAAAGTCATCGCAGCCTGCTGTCATAATCTTGGCTCGATCTTCGTCAAAAGCACTAGCAGTTAAAGCAATAATTTTTGTTGCGTTGGTAGGTGATAAGTTGGCAGGTAAGTTGTGATTCTCTCCAGCTACTCCACTTTGCTGTTCCAAAGCTTTTATTTCTCTAGTTGCTTCGTAGCCGTCCATGACGGGCATTCGCATATCCATCCAGATTAGGTCCGGTTTCCAAGTTGACCACAAAGCGATCGCTTCTTGACCGTTAACCGCTTCTCGCAGTTCAAATCCTAACGGTTTAAGTATTTTTAAGAGCAACTGACGGTTCTCTTCGACATCCTCAACAACTAGAATGCGGTACACAGGTTGATTTGGCTCTAATCCAATAACCTGCTGGGTAATCGATAAACTCTTCTCATCAGGTTCAGCAACCTCGCTAGCGAGGATATCAAATGTGAAAATTGTTCCCTGACCGAGTTGACTGCTGACAGCAATTTCTCCTCCCATCATCTCTATAAATTGTTGGCTGATGGGTAAGCCTAACCCCGTTCCTTGCATCGATTTGCGACCTGCTTCTGTTTGGACAAAAGGGTCAAATAAATTATCCAGTTCATCGGGGGCAATGCCGGGGCCAGTGTCTTCAATTTCAAACAACAAATAGGTTTTGGATCTGAAGTTGTGGAGGTCAGATTTTTCGGATATCCGACCCTTTTTCACTCGCAATGCAATGTGACCGGAAGCAGTAAATTTTATGGCATTTCCCAAAAGATTAATTAAAACTTGACGCAATTTATTTTCGTCAGCTTGCACGTATTGGGGACTATTTGATGCTGGTAGTTCAAAAGTTAGCTGCAAGCCTTTGGAAATCGCTTTGAGTTTGAGCATCTGTTCTAAATCGTTCAGTAGCTGATACAGGTCAAAGCGATTTTCATTGAGCGTAGTTTGACCTGCTTCAATTTTAGCCATTGACAAAATATCGTTGATTAAATTGAGCAAATGTTCGCCACTACGATTGATGATTCTTAGCTGTTCTTTTTGCTCAGAGGCAACGGAACTACTGCGAACCATCACCTGGCTAAAACCGAGAATGGCGTTGAGAGGAGTACGCAGTTCGTGGCTCATGTTGGATAGGAAGCGGCTTTTAGCGATGGATGCAGCTTGGGCGGCTTGGAGCGCTTTTTGCAAGGCTGCTTCTGCCTTTGTGCGTTCGCGAAGCGCAGCTTGCTGTTCGCTGACATCTATGGCATGACCTACGGCACGAATTGCTTGTCCGTTGGCATCTCGCGCGATCGTACCATAATCGGACAGGTAAACGTAGTGACCATCTCGATGGCGAAGTCGGTATTCCAACACGTAATAACTTTGAGTTTCGTTCGCAAAGGCTTCAGATAGTTGCTGAGAAATTTTGGGGAAATCTTCTGGGTGAACGTGTTCGTTCCACCACTCGAACTTAGCTTCAGCTTCTTCAGGAAGGTATCCAACGAGTTCAAACAATCCCCGCGTTCGTAAAATGATATTCTGCTTGAGATCCCAGTCGTAAATAAATCCTTTTACTGCCGATGCTGCTAGTTGAAAACGCTCGTTGCTTTGTTGCAGCGCTTGCTCCATTTGCTTGCGATCGCTAATATCGAAAGCTAAACCTTGAAGCACTTGAGTCTTTCCGTCAGCGCAAAAAACGAGATTGGCTCGATCTCTGAGCCAGAGCGTTTTGCCATTGCAAGTTATCATGCGATACTCGACGCTCAATGGTTCTCCCGTAGAAATCGTGGTGCTGACAGCTTGCCAAACGCGATTGCGATCGTCTGGATGGACGTAGTTCGCCCAACTATTAAAAAAGCCAGCAGACCACTCTTCTGGAGGAACTTCCAGCAATTGTTGCAGTTGCGGGCTGATGTAAGCTTCTTCGGTTGTTGCCTCAAGCGGAGAGATATAAACGACTCCGGGAATTTGTTCGATTAAGGTGCGATATTTATACTCTGCCTGTTTGAGCTTTTCTTCTACAAGTTTGCGATCGGTAATATCTAATATCACCCCATGCCAAACTTTAGAACCATCTTCGCGGCATTCGGGTTGAGCTTGGGCGCGCAGCCATCTTTGTTTTCCAGAAGGAGTTATATTGCGCCATTCAGAAGTGAGAGGTTGCACGTTTTGAACGGCGCGAACAACTGCTTCTTTATGCTGAGGTTCGTCTTCAGAAGAAAATTGCTTCAAAAGGGTACTTTGCTCTTCTAGTGCCTGCTCCGGCTCAATTTCAAACATATCTCGGCAACCGAGACTGATATATTCAAACTTGGCCGAACCATCGGGATAGTATCCATAGGAGTAAAGGGTTCCCGGAATGGTAGCCGTTAGGTGTTTGAGCCGACCTTCGCTAAGGCGCAGTGCTTCTTCTGCTCGTTTGCGATCGCTCACATCTTCGACAATGTACGACAATCTCGGACGGCCCTCAGAGCCAATGGTAATCGGGCAAACGCTGGCAGATAGCCACTTTTGCTCTGTAGGAGTTTCGTGAGCGTATTCAAATCGTACTGGAGCTTGAGTTTTTACAGCTTCCCAGTAATGGCTGAGCCAAAGTTGCAGGAGCGATCGCGGCATTCCCGATTTGCCAACTAAGTGATTCTGCATCGCCTCTGGGGTGCTGCCGAAGAACTGCGCGGTTGCTGGGTTCGCAGATAGATGCAAAAAGTCATCTTCATACAGCTCTACAATGCCCATCATCATGACGCTACTGTTGAAGAAAGCTCGCAAGGTAGACTCGCTCTGCCGCAACGCTGCTTCCATTTGTTTCAGTTCGGTGAGGTTACGCAGACTAACCACCACACTTGAAATAGTGCCATCTGCTTCAAAATAAGGAGCGTAGGTAGTGCTGACAAATTTCTCTTCGCCGTTGGGATATTTAACCCACAGTTCGTATTGGACAATTTCCCCAGTTAAACATCGATCTAGATTTGGTTTTAGTTGAGTTTCAAACAGGTCTGTACCCAAAACTTGACTAATAGCATTTCCGACTATCTCTTGCTCACGGCGCTGATGCCAAGTTAAGTATGCTTGATTAACAATTTGATAGGTATAATTGCGATTGATCAAACAAATTGCATCAGTAGTAGCAGCAACAATCTTTTCGTATCGTCGCAGGTTTTCTTCAGCAAGTTTGCGATCGGTGATATCTCTCCCTACTGCTTGCAATTCTACGAGCTGACCATTGTCATCAAATATGCCTCGGTTAATCCATTGCGTCCAACGTATTTTCCCGCAAACAATGACTCGATTTTCAACAGTAACAACTGAATTTTGCCAACTGATTTTATTGACGGATTGAGTGACATATTCTCGATCTTCCTCAAGCACAACGGGTTCGTAGTTACATCCCACAATTTCTTCCCGCTTTATGCCAAAAAATTGACAGTAAGCTTCGTTGACATAAGTAAAAGTGCCATTAGGTAATAACCGAGCAATGAGTTCTGTCTGATCTTCAAGAATGGCACGATAACGCGCTTCGCTTTGTCGCAGTGCCTCTTCTGCCTGTTTGCGAGCAGTTATATCAGCAAACGAGCAAACAACTCCCTTAGGAAGAGATTTATCAGATCGAAATATAGGTCGAGTATTAATGGAAATCCAGGTAAAACTACCATCTGGTTTGTGGACTCCCATCACCACGTTAGAGAAAGCTTTATTCGTTCGCAGCGTCACCATTGCCGGGTGTTCTTCTCCTGGGAATGGGGAACCGTCTTCGCGAACGGTTCGCCAAGCGGGATCGAGGGAAGTGCGCCCCATCATTTGCTTGCGAGACAAGCCCAAAATGCGTTTGGCACTGGCATTACAAGTACGAATCGCACCGTTGGCATCTTGCAAGACAATACCCTCGGCCATTGCTGCTATTACAGTACGGTACTGTTCTTCACTTTCTTGAAGCGCAGCTTGCGTTCGCTTGCGTTCGGTGATGTCGCGCACAAGACACACGACCTCATCGGCACCGCTGTTTACAATGCGCGTTTCGTAGCTGTAGATGCCATCCGGTTTTTGCAGGTCGTGTTCATAAATTTGTAGCGTTCCGGTTGCCGCTGCTGCCTGGAAACGTTCGAGCAAGTCGGTTTTAATTTGTTCGGGAATGGGGGTGTCCTGTAACTTTTTGCCAATTAGCGCTTCGCGCGGCATCAGTAAGGCACTCTCATTTCCCGCCACATCTAAATACGTGCCATCTACCCGATGCCGCACCATCAAATCGGGTATCGCACTCAAAAGCGCCTGCATTCGTTCTTCGCTTTGCCGCAGTGCGGCTTCCGTCCTCTTGAGTTCGGTAATATCTGTAGAAATACCGCACAAGCCATAAACATCGCCGTCAGAATTTTTTAGAGGAACTTTGGTCGATAAAACGTGATGCAACTCTCCATTACTATCGATTCCAATTTCCTCAAAGCGATGGACGACACCGCTGTTTGTCACGCGATCGCAAGTTTCTTTGTAAGCTAGAACAAATTCTTCAGCAAAAAATTTGCAATCGTTCGCTCCGATAATTTCAGATGCGCTATACCCAAAAAATTCCTCAGTTAAGCGATTGACATAGACGTAGGTGCCATTCAAATCTTTGATATAAATACAAGCACCTGCATTATCTAGGACGACTGATAGTTTAGCTTCGCTGCGCCGTAATTGGTCTTCTATTTGCTTGCGTTCCTCAATTTCCTGCTCTAATTGAGCATTTGTTTGAGTCAGTGCAGCCGTGCGTTCTTGTACCTGAGTTTCTAGAAGTTGATTGTAATCTTTTAAAAGTTGTTCTGATTGTTTGCGCTCGGTAATGTCAGTAAGAGTGCCGATGTAACCGATGATGTTATCATCAACATCTTTTTCCGCGATCGCTTGTGCCAATACCCAGATAATGGTGCCATCACGTCGCTGTAAGCGGAGTTCGCAGTAATAGGGAATGCCTTGTTGTACGAAGCTATACCAAGCAATAGTAACGCGATCGCGATCGTCTGGATATAGCCTTGTTGCCCAACCCTCACCGATTAATTCTCCTAAAGAAAGTCCAACCATCTCTAAACAGCGTTCGTTGCCGTACACGCAATAGCCTTGAGTATCGTTACGGAATATGCCGACAGGGGCAGTTTTCGCTAAAGTAGCAAAGCGTTGTTCGCTTTCCTGCAATGCTTTTTCTGCTTGTTTGCGTTCTGTAATGTTGGTAACAATTCCAGTGGCAAACCAGTAATCTTCAGACTTATGCTTTTTAGCGAGCAAAGTGTTAGATAACCAAAGCAAATTGCCATTTTTATGGCAGAATCGATACTCTATAGTTATTTGCCGTCCGGCATACAAATCTTGCATTGCTGGCAGAACGATTGCCTCAATATCTTCGGCAGGAACTCTAGAAAGCCACAAATTCGGATCGGCAGCAAATTCTCCTCCTTTGTAGCCAAGAATCTCCTCTCCATTGGGAGAATAGTAGTCGTATTCCCAGACTTTATCGGGATGGATGCGGGCAGAGGAAATAAAAGCGGCTGTATTGTCAAGCACTTCTTTGAGTCTGGTTTCCGATGCTTTCAGGGCAACTTGTGCTTGTTTGAGTTCGCGCAGCGCGGCTTGCCTTTCGGCAATTCCCTGCCGCAATTCCTTATTTGCTGTTGCGAGTAGGGCACTACGTTGTTTGACTCTGACTTCTAACTCGTCGCGAGCCTTTTCTAGAGCTGCTTCTGCAACTTTGCGGTCGCTGATATCGCGAGCGATCGCTAAAACCGATTGCACCGAGCCATCACTGCCAAACTCAGGCACCACACGAGAAGCATAATAAGTTAGCCCTGCAACAGATGGAATTTCGTATTCAATGTTTTGCTCGCAACCTGTTTTAAATACTTGTTCAATGGCTGTTCGCCAAAGATTAACTAACGAGTTGGGCGTACCCAACTCGTTAATAGTTTTACCGAGAAACGCGGCAGGAGGAATCCCGGATAGTCGTTCAACTATGGGATTGATATAGAGATAGCGACATTCCCGATCCAATCGCATGATAATGTCAGGCGCATTTTCTACTAAAGCGCGGAACTCTTGTTCTCGCTGTTGTAGAGCTGCCTCTGCTCTTTTGCGAGCAGTAATATCGATTGCTACCCCACCCACCAAAACTTCCCCCGATGAACTGGGCAGTGGAAACTTGTAAACCAAAAATTCGCCGATACTACCGTCTTCAAGGGGAGCAAGCTCAATCGCTTCGAGCGTTTGATTGGTTTCTACAACTTTGCAAATATTTTTTAAATATTCTTGAGTAAACTCTAGTGGATATATAGAGTCAAGAGCTATTTTGCTAACTAAATCTTTGGGCAAGTTGAATATACGGGAATAGGTTTGGTTGAAGTAGAGAAGTAGCCCATCTCTATCTGTAATCCAAGCAGCAGCGGGGCTGGCATTCATAAATGCTTGGAAGCGGGCTTCACTTTCTTTTAAGGCTGCTTCTGCCTGTTTGCGTTCGCTAATGTCGCGCAGAAAAACGGTAAAAACTTTTTCCTCTGACAATTCCAATTGAGAAATTGAGGCTTCAGCCGGAAATTCCGTACCATCTTTACGACGACCAATAATCTCGCCGCGCTTGCCCATCTTTCTTGCTGTTTGGGTAGATTGGGCAAATTGCCTTACCTGCTGCTGATGGTTTGCCGCAAAGCGTTCTGGCAAAAGTCGATCGAGTGTCTGACCGAGCATTTCCTCGGAAGTATAACCAAAAATCCGTTCCGCGCCCTGGTTGTATAAGGTAATTTGTTGGCTGGAGTCTACTGAGATAATGGCTTCGTCGGCAATGTCTAGAACCCCAGAGAGGCGTGCTTGAGAGGCTCGCAGTGCTTCCTCTGCGCGATAGCGATCGCTGATATCGCGAGCGCAGGCAAAATTGTATTCTTTCCCGTTAAATTCCAGGTAATTCAGCGTTATTTCAACGGGAATAACACTGCCATCTTTTCTGAAATGTTGAGAAGTAAATGAAAGTGTTTTCTGCTCTTTTAGTTCTTGCCAATGGTGCGGCCATACCTCAATGGGAAAATTGGGATCGGCATCCCAGACACGCATCGACAGCAACTCTTCGCGAGAATATCCTCTTTGCTCGCAGGCTGTTTGGTTCACCCGCAAAATTCTGGCATCGCGATCGACCCAGGCAAGGCCGAGAGAGGAGTGTTCGAGCGAAAAATCAGCCAGTTGCAGTTGTTCTTCTATTTGCTTGCGTTCGGTAATATCTTCAAAGAGATAAAGCCGTCCGAAATAGCGATCGCTATCGTCGCGAATTTGTGTCGAAAAACGACGAATCGTGCGCCCATCGCTAAAAGGAATTTCATCTTCAACAACGGCTCGATTCTCTTCACTTTGCAACGGTTTACAGGATTCGGCAAAAGCCGGAACATCTGCAAGTACGGGCAGGCAGTGAGGAACGATATCGTTGTTTTTTAGTTGACCCCGCTGCATCTGTTCTTCTAAGTGTTCGATACCCCAGATTTTGCAGAAGCGGTGATTGAAGTAGAGAATGGCATCGCTACGGTTATCTACAACAAAAAAAGCGAGTGGCGAAGCGTGAGTCATCGAACGCAGCAAAGTTTCTTTCCAGCGCAGCTCTGCTTCAGCCTTTTTGCTTTCTGTAATATCGGTAGAAGAACCGACCATTCTAATCGCATTGCCATCGTCATCCCACAATGCCTGACCGCGATCGAGAATCCATTTATAAGTCCCGTCTTTACATAAAATGCGGTGTTCGGTTTGGTAAAAAGGTGTTTTTTTAGTAAAGTGATTTTCGATTGTTTCCATTACCCAGGTAAAATCGTCTGGATGGACTCGTTTAGCCCATTCATCTAGATAGTGGGAAATTTCGCAGTCTTCATAACCCAGTATTTTCTTCCATCGCGCTGAGAAAAAGACTTCATTCGTTCTGACATTCCAATCCCAAATTCCATCTTTGTTACCCCGCAATGCTAACTGCCAGCGTTCTTCACTTTCTTTCAAAGCATTTTCAGCCTGCTTGCGCTCCGTGATATCCATGCTGACGCCAAGTAAGCGAGTGCGCGAATCGGGATCTACTAAAGGCGTTAAAGTGGTGAGAAAGCAACAACTCTGTTCTCCAAAAGGCAGATTCTCCTCGTAAGAGATTGTTTTGCCTTGCTGCAAACAGTCATGGTAGTGCGCTCGAATCGTAGTACCTGTATCGATGTCCCACAGTTCGTCCAGCCGTTTACCAATCCAATGCTCAGCCAAAGTTCCACTTGAGGTTTCAATGGCTCGATTCATGCTGACAACTTGAAACTCGCCATCCTCAAGCTGTTCCACCACCCAAATGGTGTCTGTCACGGAGTTATAAATGTTGCTTAAGAACTGCTCTCGCTCTTGAAGGGTTGCTTCTACCTTGATCCGCTCTCTAATTTCCTGCTCTAGTTCTCGATTAGCTGCCTCTAACTGTGCGGGACTGGGAAGCGCTAATACTTTTGGGATTAACGGCACCAGCACTATAGCTGTCACCACTGAAACCAATGCGGTGATGGCTTTGAGGCAGCCACTCAGCCAATAGGTAGGATGCCAAAGCGTCCAAATCTCCATCAGGTGAGTGGTGCCACAAGCGATGATAAAGGTGCTAAATAGCAGAAATATCCAAGGGTAGGGCAAATCTTGTCGCTTACGAACAAAATAGAGCAGCGTAATGGGAATTGAATAATAAGCCAGGGCAATCAGCGAGTCGGAAGCGATATGAAGACTCACCAATCCTGGCTTCCAGAGATAGCAATGCCCGTGAGGGATAAACGGTGCTATAGCAAAAAGGTTTTTCCAAAGTTCCAGCATTTTTTTCTAACTGCCATAACAACTTTTGCGATCGCCCTGGGAGGGTGACAACCCGCCTGAAATCTTTATGGAGTAAAGATTTTGCCCACTTATGCTACAAAAAGATAGGCAGCCGAATTGTTACAAGCTAGCTTAACGCAAAAATAATGTTACCCCATTGGTAACAAGTTAGAAGCGAGTAGATTTTGTCAATACCCCTTTGTGTAAGAAGAATATAATTAAATAATAATGATAGCAATACTCCGGATAGTTTTAAATCATCCTAATCTTCCTTCAGTCTTGTCTTATGGTACTCTGGCTGCTTAAAAACTGTCCGGAGTATTGCTAAACTCCTGTTATCAGGAATTAAAACTTGACACACGTTGATTCCCGTTTTTGCGCGATTTGCACGGCAACTGCACTGTCAAGAATCTAAGATCTGAATCTAAAACCTGAAATTACAGCACTTCCGGGTGTTATGAGGTACAATAAGAATAGATTAGAAAAACACACCACTGAAAGCATATTCAGTAGATTTGCTTTCCAAAAATAGTAGCAGCACATCAAGATCAGAAGCTGTCCATGAGAAAAACAGCAGCGATATTTTCCGTCAGTAAAAGCTCTTTTCAGAAACTGGTCAAGCAACAAAAAATTGAGGGGAATTTACAGCCCAAACGAGAGTGGTAAACCGAGATACAGTCATTTGAATAATTCCACAGCTTCTTTGAGAGAAATAGTGGCAGCACATCCCGATGCAACCTTACTAGAATTGTGTGAGTTATTTGCCCAGAAAACGGGAAATTGGGTGGGTAAAACAGCCATGTGTAACGCCTTACAAAAGTTGGGATTAAATCGTAAAAAAAACAGTGAGAAGTAGCCAATTCGGCACTGAAACAGTCATGGAATTAAAGTTATAGTATTGGGAAAAAGTCAAGCATATGGACCAAAAAAATCTAGTATTTTTAGATTAGACTGGAGTATTACGCTTGTTTAACCAGAACTCATGGACGTTCCCAAAGAGGAACGACAGCCTATGCGGTCAAACCTTTTTATCGTGGCAAGAAAGTCACAGTAATTGGTGCAATTAGTTTCCAGCGAGTAGTGGCATTAATCATGACCATAGACAACTCGATTGATAGCCAAGCATTTGAGGTGTTTATCGCTCAATGTGCTGTAAGATTTAGTAGGGTGGGTCTGCTTTGACCAGTAAATTATTAATATAATAATTCGCTCCTGATACCTTCTACAACTCAAAAACAGGTTCACCTGCCTGTTCCACAAACAGTGAGTTTTTTTGTGGGGTTGGCAGGATAACCCGCCCGTAAAAGGCTTATTGAGGATGGTGTAATATCTCAGATATTAGCAAGGTGCGCGATGCGTACCCACAGATTAGATAAATCCGTGTTCTGCTAAGAATTCTGGTGTAATTGTTCCCAAACTGTTGATTGTGGGGGTTTCTTCCCACGGTTCGGGATGAGATTTTGAGCCGCTGCGGAGAAATTTGGCGACATATTTGCCTAGAATATCTGCTTCTAAGTTTACTAAACTTCCTGGTTGCAAATAGCTGAGGTTTGTCTCACCAAAACTGTGGGGAATGACAGCAACTTCAAACCAATTGCCGTCAGCATCGCAATCGGCCACGGTTAAGCTGATGCCGTTGACGGCGATACTGCCCTTGGAAACGATGTAAGGTGCGATTTGACGTTGCCATCCCGAATTTGCTGTTGGTGGGGCAGTAAACCGCATCTCCCAAGCGTTCGCGGTTTGGGTTGATGTTGCTAAAGTGCCGATCGCATCTACGTGCCCCGTCACGAAATGTCCCCCCAATTTGCTACCGGCGCGCAGGGAGGTTTCTAGGTTCACCAAAGCATCGGGGAATGATCCCAGAGTTGTGCGCCGGAGAGTTTCTGGCGAAGCGACGGCGACAAAACCTTGCGGCAGAACTTCCACTACCGTCAAACAAACTCCATCCACGGCTACGCTGTCCCCAATGGCTAAATCTTGTAAAATCTGGTAGGAGTTGTTTGATGTGCAGGAAATTTGGAAATAATCGTTGCCTAGCGACTTCAGCTTTCCGAGAGATTGAATTAGTCCTGTAAACATAAGTATTTTTCCGTAGTCGATCGCTTATTTACATGAAACCATAGAGACAAACCATAGACAGGAGGTTTTGCCGTCCCCTCTCCCCCCGAGTCAATCTAAAATCTAAAATCTAAAATTGGAAATCGACAGTCCCCGATCCGTAGTTGATCGCTTATTTACATGAAACCACAGCCATAAACCAGACACAGCAGCTTTTGCCGTCCCCTCTCCCCCCGAGTCAATCGAAAATCGAAAATCTAAAATCTAAAATCGATAGTCCCAGATCTGTTGCAGATTCCGGCGAAGATCAAGTCATACTGGATTTAGGTGATCTTTATGTCCAAGTTCTCTACTGCCTTACAGTTTCTTAATTCTATGAGGCCGATCGAATGATTGAAATGAAAGTCGCTGGAATTGCCTTAGATGCAGCCACGCGCAGTCCTATTGTCCTATTGAGAGACGCTACGGAGCGACGGGCTTTGCCTATTTATATCGGTCAGGAGCAAGCAAAGGCTATTATTAGCGCGATCGAAGGCCACAAGCCTCCTCGGCCCTTAACTCACGATCTGATGGTCAATTTTTTAGAGGCATGGAGTCTTACCTTGGAGCGCATAGTTATTCACTCGCTGCAAGATAACACGTTCTATGCCGTCCTGATCGTCCGTCAGGGAGAAGTTAAAAAAGAGATCGATGCCCGACCTAGCGACGCGATCGCCCTGGCCCTGCGTACGAACTGCCCCATCTGGGTGATGGAAGAAGTCGTCGCTGATGCTTCGATACCGGTTGATCGAGATGCTGATGAGGCCGAACGCCGGGCCTTCCGGGAATTTATCTCAAACCTCCGTCCAGAGGATTTGATTAAGAGAAGCGGCTTCAGCCCAGGCGAAACTTCCTAAACTTTATGCGCTATCGACGGTTTGGCAAAACGGAGTTGCACCTGTCTGTATTTTCCTTGGGAACCATGCGCTATTTGGCTTCTGAGGAAATTGCCTGTCAGACTGTACAACAGGCGGTGTCTCAGGGAATCAATCACCTGGAAACGGCGGCAGGTTACGGTTTCAGCGAGGAATATCTTGGCGCGGCCCTTTCGGCTGGTTTGTCTGTCGATCGATCGCGCCTCCACGTCACTACAAAAATTTCCCCAACCGAGGATGCAGCAGCAATGGAACGCTGTATCGACGCATCCCTCAAACGTCTGAATTTAGACTATATCGATTGTCTGGCAATTCACGGTTTGAATACTTGGGAACATTTGGCGATTGTGCGATCGCCCACAGGCTGCATGGAATCTGTACGGAAAGCCCTGGCTGATGGTCGCATTCGGCACGTCGGCTTTTCGACTCACGGGCCTCTGGATCTGATTTTGGCTGCAATAAATACAGATTTGTTTGAATTTGTCAACCTGCATTATTACTATTTTTTTCAGCGCAACGCCCCGGCAATTGAACTCGCCAAAGACAAAGATATGGGCGTTTTCATCATTTCCCCAGCCGATAAAGGAGGGCAACTCTACACGCCCCCGGAAACACTCGCACAATTGTGCTCGCCTTTCTCGCCCTTAGAGTTAAACTATCGGTTTTTACTTAGCGATACTAGGATTGGGACTTTGAGTGTGGGGGCTGCAAATGCGACAGAATTAGAGCAACCTCTGAAATATTGCGATCGCGACTTTCCCCTCACCAACGCCGAAATCGCTGCGTTCGATCGGCTAGAATCGGCTATTGCAGACACTTTGAAAACCGACAAATGCAGCCAGTGCTATGCCTGTTTGCCTTGCCCGGAAAACATCAACATTCCCGAAGTATTGCGACTCCGCAATCTCGCTGTCGGGTTCGACATGACTGACTTTGGCAAATACCGCTACGCCATGTTTGAAAATGCTGGACACTGGTTTCCCGGCAGCAAAGGCAACCGCTGCACCGATTGCGGCGAATGTTTGCCCCGGTGTCCCGAAGAGTTAGACATCCCAACGTTGGTCAAAGATACTCACCAGCGACTCGGTGGCAAAGCAGGCAGGCGGTTGTGGGATTGAAAAAAATGTGAAGCAGGGAAAAGGCGATCGAGCGTATCTAAGTTTTGCAATAATTACGCTAAACTTGGGTTTAACCTTACATCTTGCACTATTCTCAAGAACAGGCTTTCCGGCCTGTTCCACAAAGAATTAATTTCTTGTAGGGAGTAGGGGTTGGGCAGGAGAGCCAGCCCATAAAAACCTTATTGAGAATGGTGCAACATCTCAGTTTAACTGAATTTACGATACAGTCGATCGAGAAACTACTTCGTTTTACGACTGTATGCGAGAGCATCCCGATTTTGCAAAAAGCGTTTTTGAGGAGTGCGAGTATCTTGCACAGCAAAGCTTACCTCTAACCGCGAACACTCCTGTGAAAGCACTCATTTGGATGTTCCGAACACACTTTAAATAGGAGCCGATACTATATGTAAAAGCAACTAAATAACACAATCTGATTAACACATAGAAACTGATTTCTTTGAGAATACCAGTCATTTTATTGTTTGCTTAGTTGGCGGTGGCGAGAGCGAACAATTTTATGATAAGTGATTAACCGAACTCGATATAAAATATAAAATCGTTCAACGGCTCGCTCACGCCGAAGTCTAAAATCTAAAATCTAAAATTAATTCCCTGTCCGATTAATTGATAGCCTGTCATCTACAACCGATCTCGCATCTACTACTATGGCTCATACTCAGTTAAACGACAGCCAGCAACATTGTCTGCAGCAAACTAAAGTTGCGACTTCCGAAAGAAGATTGAAAGCAGCTTTCAATCCGTCCACTTACAACTTGTCCGTCACCAGAAAACAGCTAATTGGACTGGTGGCTTTACAAACAATTTTGCCAGTTGGGCTAACGGGAGCAGCACTTTTGCTAACCTCGGCCGTTGCAAACAATCAACTGCAAAATCAAGCAAAGTCAGAACTGAGCCTTAGTGAAATTAACTACAATCTCCAACTCGATCGCGCCACCGACCGTTTGCAAAACTCCTCTGACCGCAAAACGATCGCCCAAACAGCCTTAGCTTACAACAGTGGCAAAAAAGTATCAGATTTGCAAAAATCTGTCAAGCAAATTCTAGAAAATCAAGTCAAAACAGGGGAAATAGACAGCGCGGCATTAGTGGGAAAAAACAGGCAGATAGTGGTTAGCGTCAACTCCAACCAGAAGGGAAAAAGTTTTAACCTGCAAAAAATAGTCGATCGAGCATTTGGTGCAAAAAACCCAATTACAGCTACGGAAATCATTGCAAAATCGGAAGTTCAAGAACAATTCGGATCTTGGCCACCCGGAAAGGGATATCGCCCTGTTCTCGTCCACTACGCAGCAATTCCCGTAAAAGATCCAAAAACTCAGACAGTGATTGCTGCCTTAGTGTTAGGAAAAATTATCAGCCAAACGTCGGCAGTTGCTAGCAGCGAAATGCTCAACTTACAGGGTGGCGGATATCAGGCTATCTACGCACCGCTGGCTGACGGCAAATTTGTCTTGGCAAGTTCGCAAGCAGTTACAAAAAAACAACAGTTACCAGACTTGCTGGCAGAAAAATCGCTGCTGAAATCTGCACTCGCCGCCGGCAAACCAGTCGCCGGAAACGTACAAATAGGCACTCAAACTTATACAGTAGCTGCCAAATCCCTTGGCAATTTAGCGGGAAAACCCGCAGCAATTTTAGTTCGGGGCATCCCCAAAACCTCGATCGCAACTTGGTGGGGCAACAACTGGCTGCTGGCAATGTCTGCGGCTGCCGTTGTCCCCTTCGCCTTGGGAGTTGCCGTCACTCGCCGGATTGCTAAACCCGCTAACTCAGATTTATCAACAGCAGACGGGAATTGGGCATTTAACTCCAGCGCCGAACCGCCGCAGCGATCGCGGACATTTGATATAATTTATGACAATTTAAATTTCGGCGAATTCCCCGATTTATTCCCTAAAAAATCGAGTTTAAACGGTAAATTAGCGGTCGATTTTCGATATAAAAAAAATCAGGGCGCTCTCCCGATCGCAAATCCCCACATCCCGCTCGCTTTCCAACCCCTAGAATTGCCCGAAAACTCCGTCTCAAACCAGTCGCGACAGGTAAATACAGAAAATACAGAATTAGAAAAAAGCGCGATCGCCTTAAATCTAGTCCAGGAAGCTTGGCAAGACTTAAATCGCCTCAACAGGGAATTGCAGCCAGAAATACTCGATCGCCAAAATACTCAAAAAGCCCTGCGAAAGAGCGAAGCACTGCTGCAAGCGATTTTAGACAACTCAACAGCAGTAATTTACATCAAAGATGTTGACGGAAAATACCTGCTCACCAACCGCCATTTTGACAATTTGTTCGACATCGCAAAAGAGCAAATAACAGGGAAAACCGATGGCGATATTTTTCCCCAAGACAAAGCAGCAGCCTTGCGAGAAAACGACCTGAAAGTTCTCGAATCCTGCTCGCCCCTAACCATCGAAGAACTCATCCCTCAAGACGACGGCCCGCACACTTATATTTCTCTGAAATTTCCCCTCTGCAACTCCGAAGGTAAAGTTTATGCAGTCGGTACAATTTCTACAGATGTGAGCGCTCGCAAACTTGCCGAACTCACCCTAGAAAAAGCCAAAGCAGAACTAGAAATAGAAGTCGAACAGCGCACCCTATTCCTCAAACAAGCCAACGAACTCTTGCGGTTTGAACTCGCAGCCAGAGTCCGCGGCGCCATCACCGTTAGACAAATGACGGCTCAGGTAGCCCGACACGCCCGAACAGTTGACGGGATTCTCGGCGCTTCTCTTGACCTAATTTTTCTAGTAGATCGATCGGGAAAATACACCTATGTCAGTCGCACCGCCGCTCAAGCTGCCGGCATGAACCCCAGAGAAATGATTGGCAAAACCTGGCAGGAATTAGGCTGGTCGCCAACAATTATGCAGCGGGTTCACCAAGAATGCCAGGGCATATTTGCCACAGCCGAACCCAAGAAAGGCGAAGTAATTGTCCCCACGGCAAACTGGGGAACCCGCGACTACGAGTACATTCTCAGCCCGGTTTGTGCGACAGACGGCAGCGTCGAAGCGGTGGTGGCGACGCTGCGAGATATCACCGAACGCAAAGACGCTGAGGAAGCGTGGCAGTTGGCCAAAGAAGCCGCAGAACTCGCCAACCGCGCCAAGAGTGCTTTTCTGGCAAACATGAGCCACGAGTTACGCACTCCCCTCAACGCGATTATCGGCTACAGCGATATGCTAGCGGAAGATGCCGAAGAGTTAGGCAACTTACAGGTTGTCTCGGATTTAGACAAAATTCGCACTGCTGGCAAACACTTGCTGCGGCTAATTGACGACATTCTCGACATTTCCAAAATTGAAGCTGACAAGATGGAGATTTACCTCGAAAGCTTCGATGTTGGAGGCTTAATCGAGGAGGTGATAACAACTATCAAACCGCTCATGGATAAAAACGGCAATACTTTGGAAGTATTGAGTTCTGCCAATGTCGGCGCGATGCACGGCGATTTGATGAAAGTGCGGCAGGTAATGCTGAATTTGCTCAGCAATGCTGCTAAATTTTCTGCTAATGGGGCGATCGTACTTACTGTCGAAAGAATTAGCAGTGAAGAATTAAAAAATAAATATCAACCGAGAGTTGCTCAAATGTTAATTTTGGATGCAGATTTTTTAATTTTCCGCGTGACGGATACGGGTATCGGCATGACACCAGAGCAGCAAAAGCGACTGTTCCAACCTTTCACTCAAGCGGACAATTCAACTACTCGCAAGTACGGCGGTACGGGTTTGGGACTGACTATCAGTCAGCGTTTTTGTCAGATGATGGGCGGCGATATTGAAGTTTCTAGCGAGTTAGATTGCGGTTCTACTTTTACTGCTTGTCTGCCTGCTTCATTGTTTAAGCGATCGGAATTTTAACAACAATTATTGTCCCAGTTCACAGTAAGAACTTCAGCAATCAAAATTTATTTTGTGAATACTAAATTACTCACTACAAACCTATTTTACCGGGTTCGATATTAACAGATAACTTTTGTGAAAAATCGGCACTTACAAATTTATGAATTACCAAAACTTTCGCCACAATAATCAAGTTTTCCGCCGCAGGCACGGCATTTTGACAAAAAGTTTATTTTTGTTCCTGATAACGGGTTCTGCGTGCCTCGGAACCTTGCTGGGTGAGCAATCTGCGGCTTTTTCCCAGGAGCCTGTCTGCCCTACTGGCAGCGCTGCTAATTTCCCGTCGCCCCCGCTTTCGCAAACCGAAAAAAGCGTGCCGAGTCTGTGGTTAGCTCAAAAACTCTTTGGCGGCAAATTGCTCGATCGCTGGTTTGTCGATCCCGGTAATGCTTGGGTAATTATCATAGTCAACCGCCAACTTTGGAGTTTGCTCGATTATATGGAACGCTATCAGTTTGTTAACCGCTTTGGCACTGTCGCCAACGATTATGGTTACAATGTGCGAGTTTGCAACCGTCAAGGCACTGCTTTGGCAGTTTATTCGTGCAAGGGCGATCGGCTTAACTGTCGGATTGATTTAGAATCTCTCTCAAATCCAGGTCTTCGAGGAAGGGTGAAAGGCTTTTAGATTAGTGTCCTTATAAGAGCTATGTACCTCACTGTAATTTAACTTCTCACTACTTGCCTAGTTTCTTGCCAGAGCGATCGATACAGCGAGATCCCCGCATCCCCAAAAGGCAGCAGAAAGTCGCTAGCAGCAAGAATCTTAGCATCCGGCAACAACACAGAATTAGTGCGAACAGCTTCCGGCAAATCTTCGGATTTCATGCCGACAATTATCGGCGAACTAGCCTTAGCCAGCAAAGATAATTGAGGAGCAACCCGAGGCTGCAAGCAAAAATCAATCCATTTTTCCACTAAAGAAACTGGATTCCCTGATGCTGGTTGTACCCACAAATCCGTCCAAAGTGCAGTTCCCGAAACCGGAACTACTAAAGCAATATCCTTTTGAGTTTGCAGCAGCGGCAGCAAGTCCCCAGATGAACCTACAGCTAACCAAGTATCGCCTAAAATTAATGGTTGCAGGTAAGCGTCAGAACTATAAAATTTAACTTGTTGGTGCAGATTTGCTAGTTCTTTTTTAAGATTTGGGACTTGATCTAATTGCTGGGTATTGTAAGATTGGCCGAGTTTTTTTAATGTTAAACCGATAACTTCTCTGGGACTGTCCGGCAGAGAAATTCGATCGCGCAATTCGACTCGCCACAAGTCTTTCCAATCTGTCGGAGTCCACCCCAAAGCCTTAAATTTGTCGGTTCGATAGGCAATTACCGTACTTCCCCAGCGGTAAGGTGCAGCCCACACTTTACCTTGAGGATCTAATTTACCCTCATCGTTGCGCCTGACGAGTTTTTGCCATCTTTCGGGCAATTGTGGCCAATTAGCAAATTTAGCAGGATCGATCGGCTTAATCAATTTTTGCCTAATTGCTAAAGTCAGCCAGTAATCTCCCAACATCACCAAGTTAGCTTGATTTTTTGATTCGGGAACCCGTTTCCACTCCTGCAACAGGGCGAATAATTCTTTTAATTGTGCTTCTTGCGTTACCTGCAAAAGCGGAGACGGTTGTACATCCCGGCTAAATTTGCTTACCAGTTGGGCCGGAATACCGTTTTTGAGCGATCGAATTTTGAGAATGGGCTTCGAGTCGCACCCTGCCGCCAATTGACTTAAAGTTAGGGTGGCGGCCCCCAATAGCAAAGACCTTCGTTTCACCTGTGAATCCGCTTTTCTAAATATTGACCCATCGTTTTGTGTTCTACAGCCCGGGAAATAATTGTTTTTCGAGTCCGGTAGTTGGCGCCGATTTTGTCTTATTTCTTCCTCAAACACAGAGCCATTGTACTCGATTCTGCTGCTAAGAGAGTCTGTTTGGCTCTTGCCCTGATTTTACCTTCTAACTTGTTGATCGAGCTTTCCGATGCCAAAAACTCCTCAACTTAACGCCTAATTTCTCTGCTGCAAGTTCCTTTGAGCCTGTTGTGCTCGCCAGCCGGGTCGATCGACCGCATCTGTGTTACATTTTTTAATATAACGAAACAACAAGAGCGCTGCCATCTGCAGTTGGATGAGGCTTTTCACACAACCGAAGTAAAAAAATATTTTTAAATCGGCGACAGCTTAATAACTAAAAAAACTAAAAATTCATTCATCTGAATCCTGAAAGCACTGGCGAGAGCGCAGTCAATCTAATAGGACGCTCTGCGATCCGACTCTCAGAAACCCGACGTTTTAGCTCTGATTGAAGGTTTGAACGAAGTATGGGGGTTAACCCACCCGGTTCCTGTGTCCAAGACTATCTAAAATCTAAAATCTACAATCTACAATCGACTCACGAATGGCGAGCGATTATCTTCAAGCTGCCTCCCTAAATCTACCGTCAGGATTGGGAACACAACAATTACGTCAAAAATTAAATAATTTAGTGATAAATCCAAGTTATGTAAAGATTTACATAAAATGTAAAGATATTAAGTTACGAGCCAAAGGATGATTGTATGGAAGCGCTCCGCCAGCAAGTTACAGTATTGAGCCAACAAGTCGAGGCCCTCTACAAACTCATAGAAAACCTCAATGAAAAGCTCTTGGAGTCTGCCAAGGAGACGAAGCTGACCCAGCAACAGAGAAACGATCGCTCTGGAACGGTAGGAAATAACCAAACCTCGCCCTATCAAAGCTACAGCAGTCTCGACGGCCTCCTCGAACACAAGGACATACTGTTAGATGACAGCTACTTCGACAAGAATTCTCAAAGCTTGGAAAAAGAGCTGAGCGCAGAGATTCAAATCCAGCGTTTAACAGCTCAGCTAACAGCAGCTTACAATCGAATTGCCGCCTTGGAAGAACAGTTGCTCTCCAAAAGAATGCACTCGCAACATCTAGGCGGGCCTAATTAAATATTGCTAGCCGGGATTGGGTACTAATCAAAAAAAAATACAAGTTGCGTTGATTTATGCTCGTCTACTTATAGAGTTATTACAGAGAGTTTTTCCCGTCGGGAATTAACAGGAAGAATACTGCATGAAAGCGAGATATTGTGTAGAAATAGGAAGGCTATTTCTTTGGTGAACAAGATTTTTTTGACAAACCGCAGAGGGCGCAGAGGACGCAGAGAGATAGAAGAAAGAGCAGAAAGAGAAGAAAGAGAGAAGTTCACAAATCCGGCATCGATTCTTATAACTCAATACGCTTGGGTTAGTGATAAAAACAGATCCTGCGTAGGTTGGGCCCGTGGAACGAACCCTCCGTTTCACTCCGCCCAACATTTTCGCTACAATTTTCCTTAACCCAA